>NZ_JAOCFV010000035.1:0-48009 GCF_029842145.1 Stenotrophomonas sp. GD03794 | reverse complement strand
ATCGACGCGGGTCACGCCCTTGATGCCCTTGGCGGTGGTGACCGCCTTGTCCTTTTCAGCCTGGGTGGCCACGGCACCGCTCAGGCTGACCACGCCGTTCACGGTTTCCACCTTGATTTCAGTGCCCGGAACGTTGCTGCTGGCCAGCAGATCGGCCTTCACCTTGGTGGTGATCCAGGTATCGGTCACCGGCTCGTTGGAGTCATGGCGATCGGCATGGGTTGCCGGATGGGTGCTGGTCGGCGGGCTCTTCGCGGCCGGGTCCTTGGCGAATGCAGCCGAGGAGGACAGCGCCAGGCCCAGGGTCAGGGCGGAAGCAATCAGCGTGCGGGTGGTATTGCTCATCGTGTCGTACTCCTTCGGGATGTGCTGCCAGTCTGGACAAGCCTCCGTAGAGCAGGCGTGGCGTTGCGGTCATGCCGCTGTGAATCGAGGCGATTCCAACGGCAACGGTTCAGTTTTGGCCTGTACGCAGGTGTCGTTTACCCTGCCCTTCCCATTGCCGGAGCCGTCTCATGCGCCCCGACCTGCAACTGGCCCTGATCGGCTACGGCCTCGCCGGCCGCGTCTTCCATGCGCCGCTGATCCAGCACACGCCGGGCCTGGTGCTGCACAGCATCGTCAGTTCGCAGCGCGACACGTTGCTGCGCGCGTTCAGCGACGTGCACGTGCGCGCCACGCCGCAGGAGGTGTTCGACGACCCGGCGGTGGACGCGGTGGTGATCGCCACACCGAACGCACAACATGCACCGCTGGCGATCGCGGCGTTGGCCGCGGGCAAGCATGTGCTGGTCGACAAGCCGTTCGCGCTGGATGTCGCTGAAGCCGAAGCGGTGCTGGCTGCGGCACGTGATGCCGGACGCATCGCCACCGTGTTCCAGAACCGGCGTTTCGATGCGGATTTCCTCACCCTGCAGGCGCTGCTGGCCGAAGGCACGCTCGGTGACGTGGCCGAGTGCCACGCGCACTTCGACCGCTACCGGCCGCAGGTGCGCGACCGCTGGCGCGAACAGGACGGCCCGGGCAGTGGCCTGTGGTACGACCTTGGCCCGCATCTGCTGGACCAGATGCTGGTGCTGTTCGGCTGGCCCGAGGCGATCGATGCCGATCTGGCCGTGCAGCGCGAAGGCGGCAGCGGCATCGATTACTTCCACGCGGTACTGCACTACCCGTGGCATCGCGCGATCGTGCATGCCGGTTCGCTGGTGGCGGCGCCCACGCCGCACTTCAGTGTGCATGGCAGTCGTGGCAGCTGGATCAAGCATGGGCTGGACGTGCAGGAGGCACAGCTGCGGCGCGGTGTTGCGCCAGGGGCGCCGGGCTGGGGCATCGACCCACGGCACGGCGAGTTGGTGCGCTGCGATGCCGAGGACAATGTGCAGCGCAGTACCGTGGACAACCTGCCGGGCGACTACCGGCGGCTGTATTCGCAGTTCGCGGCGGCGATGCACGGCGATGGCGAAGCCACGGTCAGTCCGGTGCAGGCACTGCAGTTGATGCGGTTGCTGCAGGCCGGCATGGACAGCGCGCGCGAAGGGCGGCGGGTGCAGTTGGGATGATCGGCAGGGCTGGGCCCTGCACCTGCCGATTCAACGGCAACGTCAACGGCAACGTCAACGTCAACGTCAACGTCAAAAGCAAGCTATCCGTGAGCTGGCGGGATGGGTCCGGTTGCGGGGGACGCCGTAAATACGTCCATGTAGGCTCGATCGCGCCTTGCTCGTGTGCGCTGTCCTGCGCACACGGCAAGACCGGGGTTGGGCGTCCTGCCCAACCCGCCCGAGGCATGCCTCGGGCCCATGGCGCTCACGCCCCCGCAACCGGACCCACCCCACCTTCGACAGATTCCCGCGCCCGACGGCAGGTGTCGACCTTGGTCGACACATCGACGTGGAAACCATCGGAGGCGGCTTTTGCAGAGTCGAGCCATGCTCGACTGGCTGCATGGGGGCAGAGCCCTTTCCTGCGGAAAGGGATCCGACCCCACCGCAGTGCTTACGACTTCTTGATGGCGTGGCCGCCGAATTCATTGCGCATCGCCGACAGCAGGCGATCGGTGAACGAATTCGATTCGCGCGACCGCAGGCGTTCCAGCAGCGACAGGGTGATCACCGGTGCCGGCACGTCCAGCGCGATGGCTTCGGCGACCGTCCAACGGCCTTCACCGGAGTCCTCCACGTACGGGGCGATGCCATCCAGCGAGGGATTGCGCTTGAGGGCTTCGGTGCTCAGGTCCAGCAGCCACGAACGCACCACGCTGCCGTGGCGCCAGACGTCGGCGACCTGGGCCAGGTCCAGTTCCATTTCCTGCTTGCGCTCCATCAGCGCGAAGCCTTCGGCGTAGGCCTGCATCATTCCGTATTCGATGCCGTTGTGGACCATCTTGGTGAAGTGGCCAGCCCCAGACGGGCCGACACGCGCCCAGCCGCGGTCTTCGGCCGGTGCCAGCGTGCGCAGCAGCGGTGCGATCTGCTCCACCACCGACGCTTCACCACCGACCATCAGGCTGTAGCCTTCCTGCAGGCCCCACACGCCACCGCTGGTGCCGCAGTCGACGTAGCCCAGATCGTCTTCGGCCAGGGCCTTGGCGCGGCGGATCGAGTCCTGGTAGTTGGAGTTGCCGCCGTCGATGACGATGTCACCTTCGGCCAGGTGCGGGGTCAGCTGGCCCAGGGTCTGGTCGACGGTTTCGCCGGCCGGCACCATCAGCCACACCACGCGCGGCACCGGCAGCGCGGCAACCGCGGCGGCCAGCGAATCAACCACCTCCAGGCCAGCCTCGGCGGCGCGCTGGCGGGCGCCTTCGCCCGGGTCGTAGCCGACCACGCGGTGGCCGCCACGATGCAGGCGCTGGGCCATGTTGGCGCCCATGCGGCCGAGGCCGATCATTGCAATGTCCATTGTTTCACCTTCAGTTGGGGTCTAGGGTCAGGCTGCCTGGCCTGCCGGTAGCCGCGCAGTGGCGCAGCTGCGCCTCGCGCCAACGCCGGTAGAGCGTGGTATGCAGATTGTGCACCGCCAGGTCGATCGAAAACGGCGTTCGCGGGTTGCGATCAAGCAGGCGGGCGACGTGGTAGCCGATGGGACGTATACCGCGTGGGTGCACATAGATCACGAACTGCTGGTAGAACGGATCGTCCAGCAGCTGATCCATGCGTTCCAGCGTGGCGTGGTAGCGCGGTTCCAGCCGTGCACGAAGGTTGGGATCGCGCTCGAACAGCAGGCGCTCGAAGTAGCGCTGGCCGATGCGCGGGATGCCCTGCGCGAGTTTCCAGAGTTCGACATTGCGCTGGTCGTACCAGGCCAGCCCACCGTGCATCGCCAGTGCCTGCGCAGCGTCTGCACCCACATCGACCACCACGAAGTTCTCGGCCTGGTTGCTCAGATCGTCCAGCGTGCTCTTGTCGTACACATGTTCGATGAAACCGGGCACGCCGACGAAGGCCTGCCGTCCCATCGCCGAGGTGCGCACCGCTTTGCCATCGGCGAAGAAGTCGCCTGCATGTGCGCCGAGCAGGATGCTGTCGGTGTCATGCAGGGCGAGGAAGGTGCCGATCGACAGTTCATCCGCTGCGAACTCCGTATCGAACGCGGCATCGCCATACAGCTCTCGTTGCGTGGCCAACTGCGCGACCTGGCGGCCGACCCCGCATTCGGCACGCACGGCACCGCTGTAGAACGCCTCCAGTGCATGACTGTTGCCCGCGCTCGGCACGAAGCCACGACCGAAACTGCGCGTGCGCTGCCAGCCTTGCGCGCGTGGGCCCTGTAGGCCGAAGCCGATCCAGCCCAGCTGCGGGCCGGAGAAGCGGAAGGTGGGATTGTCCTGCAGTGCCGAGGCCGCACGTTGCGTGGCTGCGCCCAGCTGGAACGCATAGGCACAGACCGTGGCCGGATCGTCCAGCAATTGTTGCAGCAACGCCTGGCGTGCTGCAGCGGACATTCCGGCCGGCCACCCCACGCGCAGATCGCCTGCCGCCTGTGCTTCAGCCAGCGAGGCACGTGTACACACCGGGCCGCCGTGCACCTGTGGTGCACCGGCCGTGACCTCGTCAAAGCGCCATCCCAGCCGCTGCAGCAGGCCCTGCGTGCAGTCCGGCGTTGCGGACGCAATGCCCAGCGCGGGCATCAGCAGGAGTGCCACGCCCATCAACCTGCCGCGCACGATCACCCTTGATCCGTGCTGCGGGCCGGTGCGGGCTCGGACGATGCAGGCTCGGACGATGCAGGCTCGGGCGGCGCGGGTTTGCCGGCATCCGCCGGCAGATACTGTTGCAGGCGCTGGAAGAAGCGCTGATAGAACCCGGCATCGGTGACGGTGCTGCTGGCCACTTTCACCAGCGAATCGTCATTACTGCCGAACGGCAGCGACACCGAGCCCAATGCACCCACGCCCACGCTGGCCGACGTCGGGCTCTTCTTCAGCGCGTAGCGGTCCTGCACCGCGCTGACGAACACCAGCGTCTGGCTGCCACGCGGCGCGCAGGAGATGCGCAGCACCAGCTGCTCGTGGTCGTCCTCGCGTGGCTGGAAATTCTTGTTTCCCTCCACCTGTGCCTCGTCGGAGCGGGCGATGGCGTAGCCCTGGCTGAGCAGGGTGCGCCGTGCGGCCTCGCAGGCGTCACCGGGACGGCCATCGACGGTACGCGAGAAGGTGTCGCCGGAATCAAAGGATTCGCGCAGCAACGTGCTGTCGGCGGCGCGGCCACCACAGGCCGACAGGATCAGGGCGCTGGCGAGCGCCACGGCAGCACTGGAAAGACGGGAGGCCCGCATGGGTACTCCTGCGAGGACGGTACCGCCAAGGGTAGCCCTGCGGCCGTGTGCGGCAGGTCGAAACCGGCGTGACCGAGCCACCCCGTTGCTGCCGGTTCATGCACAGAAAAGGGGACGGAGGGGATTAAGTCGCTTGTGCCACAAACGACTTAATCCCCTCCGTCCCCTTTTACGCAGAAGGGCCGGCAATGCCGGCCCCTCGGGTATCACATGCCGTCGCCGGCTCAGTCGGCCCAGCGACCAGCGCCGGTCGACTGCGGCAGCACCTGCGCCGACAGCGGGCGATCATTGGCCAGCAGGTTCACCGCATCGGCCAGGATCGAGGCCGACTCGCGCAGCAGCGGGTCCGGACGCTTCTCGGCGGCCTTCTCGCGCGCTGCATCCTTGACGATGTCGCGCTCGTTGCCAGTCAGGCCGTCGTCGTTGCTGTCATCGGCCAGCGGGTCCAGGGCCAGGCCCAGTTCCTTGCGCATCGCCTGGCGCTCCTTGCGCTGGGTGTCCTGGCGCTCACGCTCGGCGCGGCGGGTGGCCTCGTTGAGCGAGATGTACTTCTTCGCGGCCTCGGTGCGGAACTGCTGCACGTCCTCGTTCCACCACTGGAATTCCTTGTCGGCGGCGATGCGCGCGTCATGGCGGGTTTCCAGCTTCGGCAGCAGCGGCGCGAAGTTGCCGTACTGGGTGTGCGGCACGGCGGCGATGCGGGTCCACGGCAGCGCGTTGTCGTAGGTGCTCTCGCCGAATTCGGTGGCATCGACGCTGGCCGGGAAGGCCAGGTCCGGCACCACACCCTTGTGCTGGGTGCTGCTGCCGCTGATGCGGAAGAACTGGGCGATGGTCAGCTTCACCTGGCCGAAGCGCTGGGTCTCGCCACTCGGCCAACGGTCCAGGTCGACGATGTTCTGCACGGTACCCTTGCCGAAGCTGGTCTCACCGATCACCAGGCCACGTCCGTAATCCTGGATGGCACCGGCAAAGATTTCCGAAGCCGAGGCCGAACCGCGGTTGATCAGCACCGCCAGCGGGCCATCCCATGCCACGCCCTGGTTGCGGTCGCTGTTGACGGTGACGCGGCCACCGGACTCGCGCACCTGCACCACCGGGCCCTGCTCGATGAACAGACCAGTCAGTTCAATGGCTTCATCCAGCGAACCACCACCGTTGTTGCGCAGGTCCAGCACCACGCCGTCCAGCTTGTCGTTCTTGAAACCAGCCAGCAGCTTGGCCACGTCGCGGGTAGCCGAGGCATAGTCGGCGGCATTGCGGCGACGGCCTTCGAAGTCCTGGTAGAAGGTCGGCAGCTTGATCACGCCGATCTTCCGTGCCGGCTCGCCGTTGGCGGCCGGAATGGTCATGGTCTCGCCCTTGGCGGCCTGTTCGGCCAGGCGCACCTTCTGCCGGGTCAGCACCAGGGTGTGGTGCTTGCCGTCGGCACCTTCGGCGGCCGGAATGAATTCCAGCTTGACCTGGGTGTCCTTGGCGCCGCGGATCTTGGCCACGACATCGTCGATGCGCCAGCCGATCACGTCCTCGACCAGACCGGACTTGCCCTGGCCAACGCCGACGATGCGGTCACCCGGCTTCAGCGTGCCATCCACGGCGGCCGGACCACCGGCGATGATCTCGCGGATCACCACCACGTCGTCCTGGCGCTGCAGCTGCGCACCGATGCCTTCCAGCGACAGCGACATCGCCTGGTTGAAGTTCTCGGCGGTGCGCGGGGTGAAGTAATCGGTGTGCGGATCAACCGCGCTGGTGTACGAGTTCATGAAGAACTGGAAGACGTCTTCGCCCTTCAGCTCGTTGACCGACTTCTCCAGCGTCGCGTAGCGCTTGTCCAGCGTCTTGCGGATGTCATCCGGCTTCTTGCCAGCCAGCTTCAGGCGCAGCCAGTCGTTCTTCACCGACTTGCGCCACAGCTCGTCCAGTTCGGCGCTGCTGGCCGCCCACGGCACCTTCTTGCGGTCGTATTCGAAGCGCTCGTCGGTGGTGAAATCCGGCTCCTGCTTGAGCAGCTTGCGCGCGTAGGCCACGCGTTCGCCGACGCGCTGCTTGTAGACCGCGAACACCTGGAACGCCGGCTCCAGCTCGCCGCCACGGATGGCCGAGGAAATGTTGGCTTCGAACGGCGCGAAGCGCGCCACGTCGGCCTGGGTGAAGTACTGCTTGCCGCCGTCCAGCGTCTCCAGGTAGCGCTTGAACACGTCCTTGGAGGTGGCCTCGTCCAGCGCACGCGGGCGATAGGCGTAACGGCTGTCGGACAGCAGGCCGTACACCAGCTTGGAGGTGGTCACCTGATCGGCGGTTGCCGCAGCGGGCAATGCCGGCGAATCGGCCTTGGCCGCCAGCGCCAGCGGCGCGACCAGCGCCAGGGCCATCAGGAATGCGGGGGCTTTGAATTTCATTGACGTGCTCGGAGGCGCCTTGCCAAGGGGGAGACTGCGGGGTGTTAAGACACCACGACAGTGCCGAAAGTTGCCGGGTTTGTCACCCGGCCGCGCTCGGTGGAAAACCAGCCTAGCCGGGCCGGTGTAGCAAATTGTGAATGCAGGCGAAGGCACGGCAGAGCCCTTGCTCGGCAGGCCGCCAGCAAGCAAGCCGAGCATGGGCTCGGCTCTACAGCAGGCAAAGGCGTGCGAACCAAGGTTCGCACCCACCGGCAGAGTGGTTCGCACCCACCGAAGGTGGCGGGCCGCGCCCGCCTGGGGCGTCAGGAGACCCCGGCGCCCTTGGCCTGCACGTCGGCGTGGTACGACGAGCGCACCATCGGGCCGGAGGCCACGTGGCTGAAGCCCAGCTCGTAGCCGTAGTCTTCCAGCGCCTTGTAGTCCTCGGGGGTCCAGTACTTCAGCACCGGGTGGTGATGCGCGGTCGGCTGCAGGTACTGGCCGATGGTGATCATGTCCACGTCGTGCGCGCGCAGGTCACGCAGGGTGGCCTTGATCTGTTCGAACTCTTCGCCCAGGCCCAGCATGATGCCGCTCTTGGTCGGCACGTCCGGGTGCTGCGCCTTGAAGTTCTTCAACAGGTTCAGCGACCACTGGTAGTCCGCACCCGGGCGCACGTTGCGGTACAGGTCCGGCACGGTCTCGATGTTGTGGTTGAACACATCCGGCGGGTTCTGCGCCAGGATCTCCAGCGCGCGCTCCATGCGGCCCTTGCCGCGGAAGTCCGGGGTCAGCACTTCGATGCGGGTGCCCGGCGACTTCTCGCGGATGGCGCTGATGCAGTCGACGAAGTGCTGGGCACCGCCGTCGCGCAGGTCATCGCGGTCGACGCTGGTCACCACCACGTACTTCAGCCCCATGTCGGCCACGGTCTGGCCGAGGCTGGCCGGTTCGTTGGCATCCGGCGGCTTCGGGCGGCCGTGGGCCACGTCGCAGAACGAGCAGCGGCGGGTGCAGACCTCGCCGAGGATCATGAACGTTGCCGTGCCGTGGCCGAAGCACTCGTGGATGTTCGGGCAGCTGGCTTCCTCGCACACCGTCACCAGGCGGTTCTCGCGCAGCTTGGCCTTCAGGTTCTGCACGGCATTGCCCGAAGGAATGCGCACGCGGATCCAGGACGGCTTGCGCAGCACCGGCGCATCGGCGAACTGCACCGGCGAGCGGTTGATCTTGTCACCGCCCAGCTGCTTGACCCCGGCCTGCAACGGCGCGGCGGACGGAGAGTCGCCCTGCACGATCTGCAGGGGAATGGAACGGGCGGTGGTTTCAGTCATGGCAGTTCCGGGGGGCGGTCAGGCGGCCGCAGAAAGATCGGGCAGTTCCGGCGTGTGCTGCAGCAGCAGGCCGAACTGGCGGGCCAGGTGGTCCAGCAGCACCGGCTTGACGGCATCCATCCCGGAGGGGCCGCCCAAGTCTACCACCGAGGTCACCTGCAACCCCTGATAGCCACAGGGGTTGATACGGTGGAAAGGTTCCAGGTCCATGGACACGTTGAAGGCCAGTCCGTGGAAGGTGCAGCCGCGGCGCACGCGGATGCCGAGTGCGGCGATCTTGGCGCCACCGACGTAGACGCCCGGGGCACCCTCGCGGCGTTCGGCGCCGATGTTCCACTCGGCCAGCGTGTCGATGATGGCCTGCTCGATGCGGCACACGTAATCGCGCACACCGATGCCCAAACGCGGCAGGCGCAGCAGCGGATAGACCACGATCTGGCCGGGGCCGTGATAGGTCACCTGGCCGCCGCGGTCCACGTGCAGCACCGGGATCTCGCCCGGCGCCAGCACGTGCTCGTCCTTGCCGGCCTGGCCCAGGGTGAATACCGGGTCGTGCTCGACCACCCACAGCTCATCGGCATCGGCGTCGCTGCGCTGGTCGGTGAAGCGCTGCATGGCGCGCCACACCGGTTCATAGGCCTGGCGGCCGAGGTCGCGGACCAGCGCCGGGCGCGGCGCGCGGTCTTCCGGGGCGGCTTCGGCCGGGCAGCTGTCGGCTACAGCGTCCACTTCACTTCCGGGTGGTCGCGCAGTGCCTGGTGCGCCAGGTCGTACTGTTCGCGGCTCTCGGCCTTGAACACGATGCGCACGGACACGTACTTGCCGTTGGAGGAATGCTTCCAGCTGATGCGTTCATTCACCACATCGATGCCGGCAGCCAGCAGCAGGCGGGGAAGCTCATGTTCCAGGCCGCGGTTGGCCGGGCCCATGGCACTGAGCTCGAACTGGCCGGGGAACTGGAAGCCGTGGTCGGGGTTGTCGGACTTGATTTCCATGCCCCCATTATCGGGCCGCAGGCCAACAAACCCAAGAGTATTCATCAACGTCAAACAGTGCACCGGTGAGTCGCTGCGTTGCAGCTGAACGGCCGTTCAGCATTGGCCGTTGCCCCTTGGGGCGCCGCAGGACAGTGCAGGATTGTCTTCACGAGACAATGTCGTTTTCGGAACAGACAAGTGATTCGAACGCGCTCGTTCCATCACGCCCGCACGAGTACCGTGTCGCGGCATATAACGACAGACAGAAAAAACCTCCACATGAGCCCCCCTTCCCAACGCCGCCTTGCAGCCCTCGGGCTGTCCGGCCTGCTGGCTGCTGCCCTCCCCCTCGCCGCCCAGGCGGCCGAACAATGTGGCCCGGACGCGATGCGCGACCACCCTCCGCAGGTCAATTTCCGCGTTGACAACGACCTGTTCGGCGGCCGCCACCAGGACCAGGGCTATACCAATGGTGCACTGTTGACCCTGGTCTCGCCCAATCTGGTCGATTACACCGACGACCCCTGCCTGCCACGCATGGCCCGCTGGGTGAACCAGTACCTGGAAGGGCTGCATCCGGGCAAGTTCGAACAGCAGAACATGATCTTCAGCATCGGCCAGGGCATCTTCACCCCGACCGATTTCAGCCGCAGGGACCTGATTGAGGACGACCGCCCTTACGCCGGCGTACTGATCGCAAACTTCGGTTTCAATGCGCGCAGCGGCGACCGCCTGCAGACCACCCAGCTGACGCTGGGCGTGGTTGGCCCGTGGGCACAGGGCAAGCAGGTGCAGAATGCCGTGCACGAAGTGCTGGGCGACGAGAAATTCAAGGGCTGGGACAACCAGCTGCACAACGAGCCGCTGTTCATGCTGACCCATGAGCGCATGCGCCGCTGGCCGGGCGATGCCAGCGTCAATGCCGACGGCTGGGGTTGGGACGCGATCAGCCACTACGGTGGATCGATCGGCAACCTGGAAACCAAGGCCAATCTCGGCGGTGAAGTGCGCTTCGGCTGGAAGCTGCCGGACGACTTCGGCAGCACGCCGCTGCGCCCGGCCGGTGAGAACACTGCGCCGACCCGCGGCGGCCGTCCCAATGGCTGGTCCTGGCACCTGTTCGCGACCTCGGACGCCGCCTGGGTGATCCGTGACATCACGCTGGATGGCAACACGTTCCGCAACAGTCACAGTGTGGACAAGCGCCATGTGGTGGCCTACGGCGGCTATGGCGTGGCGGTGATGTACGGACGCTGGAAGTTCGCTGCGGCGCGTTACCACAGCACGCGCGAGTTCAACGGCCAGCGCGAAGCGCCGGTGTTCGGCAGCTTCACCATCAGCCGCTCGATGTAGGTAGGTGCCGACCGTTGGTCGGCACACCGGCCGGCATATCCGGATGGGTTCATGAGGAGCCGGCCAGCGGCCGGCACTACCCGCATCCGGGCCGAACCGGCATCCCGAAAACGGAAAAGGCCGGCTTTCGCCGGCCTTTTCCTTCACCACGCGGGGGCGTGGATCATTCCGATTCCCACCACATCCAGAAGCTGTCCCACAGGCGCTTGAAGAAGCCGGCCTGCTCGACCGCGGCCACGGCCACCAGCGGTGCCTCGGCGATGACCTTGCCATCCAGGGTGACCTTCACGGTACCGATCTGCTGGCCGGCGGTGAACGGTGCTTCCAGGGTCTTGGGCACGTCGATGCTCGGCTTCAGGTCGTTGTAGCGGCCGCGCGGCACACTCACCAGCATCGGCTGGGCCACGCCCAGCTGCACCTTGTCGGTGGTGCCCTTCCAGACCTTGTGCTCGGCCACGGCCTTGCCCGGCTCGTACAGGCGGTGGGTCTCGAAGAAGCGGAAGCCCCAGTTCAGCAGGGCCAGGCTGTCATCGGCACGCTGCTTTTCCGACGCACCGCCCAGCACCACGGCGATCAGGCGCTGGTCGCCACGCTGGGCCGAGCTCATCAGGCAGTAACCGGCTTCGGAGGTGTGGCCGGTCTTGATGCCGTCCACGCTGCCATCGCGCCACAGCAGCAGGTTGCGGTTCGGCTGCTTGATGTTGCCGACCTGGAATTCCTTGATCTTGTTGTACGCGTAGGTTTCCGGGTAATCGCGCACCATCGCGCGGCCCAGCAGTGCCAGATCGTAGGCGGTGCTGTGGTGACCCTGCGCGGTCAGGCCGTGGGCGTTGACGAAGTGCGAGTCCTTCATCCCGATCTTGGCGGCGTAGCTGTTCATCAGCGACGCAAAGGCTTCTTCGCTGCCAGCCACGTGCTCCGCCAGGGCGATCGCGGCGTCATTGCCGGACTGGATCGCCATGCCCTTTTCCATGTCTTCCAGGCGCGCGGTCTGGTTGACCGGGAAGCCGCTGTAGCTGCCGTCGGTACCGGCGCCACCTTCGCGCCAGGCGCGCTCGCTCATCATCACCTGGTCATCCGCACGGACCTTGCCGTTCTTGACCTCGGCAGCGATCACGTAGGACGTCATCACCTTGGTGATGCTGGCCGGGGCCAGCTGTTCGTGGACGTTCTCGCCGGCCAGCACCTGGCCGGTGGCGTAATCCATCAGGACCCAGGCTTTGGACACGCTCGGCGCCGGGGCCGGCGGAGTGGCAACGGTAGCCGGGGCAGCAGCGGCGGCGGCGGGCGCCGGCGTAGCCGGGGTCGGCAGCGGCGTCTGGGCGGAAGCCAGGCCGACCACCAGGGTGGCGGCCAGGGCGGTGGCGGCGGAACGGAAATTCATTGGACAGCAGGCTCCAGGGGACGGCCGGGAATGGAGGGTGGAACGTAGCGGCCATTGTAAGGCCGGGGCAGCATGGGCCGGCAGCACCGGTCCGGGTGGATCAATCCTTGACGATCTGCGGCGAACCCAGGCCCAGACCGGCGATGCGGCCGACAAGTTCCGCGGCACTGGCATGGTCGCTGGCGGGAACGCGCAGGCGGAACAGGGTACGGCCACCGGCGGCGATGTCGCTGATGGTCGCACCGACGATACCGGCGGCATTGAGCTGGCCCATCGCGCGGTTGGCGTTGTCACGGTTGGAGAAGCTGGCGACCTGCACCATGACCGCGCCCACCACCTGCTGCGACAGGCTGGGGCTAGCTGCCGCGGTGCGGACCGGTGCCGGCGCAACGGCGCGCGGCGTGGTGCTGGCAACGACCGCCGGAGCCGGTGCGTATGCGGTGCTGCGCACCGGCGGTGCACTCGGCGGCAGGCTGCTGACCGCCACGTCCGGCACGGTGCTGGCCACGCCCTGGGTGGTGGCCGGCTGGCCACGCGCCGGCATGCCATCGGCCGGCAGCCCCTTGACCAGGCGATCGATGTCGCTGTCGGCGGCAGCACGTGCGGTCGGTGCCGGGCGCGCACTGGCTACAGCGCTGGCGGCGGCCGCTTCGGCGGCACGACGCTCGCGGCGCGACGGCTTCTGCGCCAGCAGGTTGCTCTCGCCCGGCTGCAGCGCGCGCACTTCGACGTTGCCGGTACCGCGCTGGGTGATGCCCAGTCGCACGGCGGCGGCATAACTGAGATCGACCACACGACCATCGTGGAACGGGCCACGGTCGTTGACGCGCACGATCACCGACTCACCGTTGTCGAGGTTGGTCACGCGGGCGAAGCTGGGCAGCGGCAGCGTCTTGTGCGCAGCGGTGAACTGGTACATGTCGTAGACCTCGCGGTTGGAGGTCAGGCGCCCATGGAACTTGGCGCCGTAGTACGACGCAGTGCCACGCTCGACATAGTTGCGGGTGTCGTCGAGCACTTTGTACGACTTGCCCAGCACCACGTACGGCGTCTTGTTGCCGATCGCCGACCGCTCTTCCGCGGTCACTTCCGGTTCGGGGATGCAGGCCACGTTCGGAATGTAGTCCGGGGTGCTGTCGCGCACGCCCGGCTTGTACAGGCCACCGGCGGTGTAGTTGCCGCGGGTGCTCAGGTCTTCCTTGGCCGCCGCGTACGGCGAGCCTTCCGGGCAATGTGCCGGGCGCGAGCCACGGCCCTGCACCAGGGTGCCGCCCGACTTGCCACCATGGCCGGCCGTGGCCGGCTTCTTCGGCGCGCTGCTGCAGGCAGCCAGCGCGAGGACGATCAAGCCTGGGACCAGCCATCTGATGTTCATGCCGGGGGCAGCTCCTGTCCGGCGATGGCCTGGGACAACTGGAACACGGCCATCGCGTACATCTTCGAGAGGTTGTAGCGGGTGATCGCGTAGTAGTTCTGGAAGCCCAGCCAGTACTGCTTGCCGGTGCTGCCTTCAAGCGTGATCGGGGTGGCGGTGGCACCCGGCTGCACCGCAGCGCTGGGCTGGTAGCCGCGCTGCGCCAGGTCGGCCAGCGACCAGGTCGGCATCCATTCGGTCGGATTGAACTCCTCGCGGCCCGGCGCCAGCGTGGCCGGCACGGCCACCTGCCCGCCACGCACCCAGCCGCCCTTCTTCACGAAGTAGTTGGCGATGGACGAGAACACGTCGTCGTAGCTGGTGAACAGGTCGCGACGGCCATCGCCATTACCGTCCACGGCGTAATCGAGGTAGCTGGACGGCATGAACTGGCCCATGCCCATCGCGCCGGCATAGCTGCCCTTGAGCGTGGTGATGTCCAGGTTTTCTTCGCGGCCCAGCTCGAACAGCTTGGCCAGCTCATCGCGGAAGAACAGCTCGCGGCGCACTTCGCGCTCCAGCTTGGCCGGGTCGCCACTGCGCGGGTAATAGAACGCCAGCGTGTACAGCGCATCGAGCACGCGATGGCTGCCTGCATTCTTTCCGTAGCTGGTTTCCACGCCGATGATCGCCACGATTACTTCGGCCGGCACACCGGTGCGCTGCTGCACGCGATCCAGTTCGGCACGGTGCTGGGCCAGGAACGCGCGGCCGCCATCGATGCGCGCCTTGCTGATGAACATCGGCCGGTATTCGTTCCACGGCTTGACCCGTTCGGCCGGGCGCGACATCGCGGCGATGATCGGTTGGCGCACCTGCGCCTGGTCGAGCACGCTGCTGATCTGCTCCGGCTTCAGGCCATAGCGCTTGGCGGTATCGGCAATGAAGCGGGCCCGCGCGACTTCGAACGGTACCGGGGTGAGATCGACCGGCGGCGCAGTGGCGGCGGTGGCTTCGGGCGCCGCCTCTGCCGGGCCATGGGCCTTGGCGGCGGGCTGGCGCGGCGTACTGCTGGCCTGGGGCGAAGACGGTGGGGACTTCGGCTGGGTCGCGCAGGCGACCAGGCCGAGGGTGAGCATGCAGGCCAGAGTGCGTCGAATCATCGTCGCAGGTTAGCAGGTCATGGATGAATTAAAACCCCTAACACCATGAATCACAACGATTTGCCTGCAAGCAGCGGGAAATGTGAAGACGTCGTGATCACCCTTCCCCATTCAGATAGAGGTTGCCGGTTGCGTCCCCATCCCCGCAGACGCAACCGGCGACCGGATCCGGTCGGTACCTGCACGGCTGCCGCTCCCCAGTGGCAGTGCTCCGCGCTCCCTGTACCCGTTGGATCAGTACTGCTTCCCGCCCGACGCCCCCTCGCGCTGCATCGATTGACGGCGCGCCGTGCCGAACGGGCCGCCATTGTGCAGGCCGATTACGACAAGTCCATTGATCAAGATCAACGCGCTGTAAAAGTGTGAACCAGCTAACGTTTTTTGCGGACTTTGGTCAGTGGGTGTGCTGCCATGCATCGTTGTGAGAACGCTTCCACAACGGGCGTTGCGCAGAGTCAGGAAGGTTCCAGCCAACGGCGCAGCCCCTCGTGGGTGGAATTGGTCGCTGAAAGCCGGATTGCTGAGGGCTGGCCGGGTGGGTGGGCACTGCGGGGACGCCGTGAACCCATCCATGGGGGCTTGGCCGCGGCATCCATGCCGCGGACACCCCGCACTGCCCACCCACCCGGCCGCTGGCAGATTCCGTGTTCGTCCACCCACGGAAAAGAAAAAGAAGATCAAAAGCAAAACCAGCTTGGCCGCCCGCTTCATTGCTTCCTGTAGAGCCGAATGCTGCGGCAGGAGCCGCTGCCAACGTCGCCCATGGCGACGGCCCGAAGGGTGCCGGTCAGGACGACCGGCATAGCCTTGCTCGGCTCACGAACAAGCGCAGCGCCGCGACCCGCTTTTGATCTTCTCTTTCTTATCCGTGGGTAGACGCGCACGGAACCTGTCCGTGGCCCGGTAGATGGGCTGCGCAGGGGCGTGAGCCGCATGGGCCCGAGGCATGCCTAGGGCGGGTTGGGCAGGACGCCCAACCCGGGTCTTGCCGTGTGCGCAGGACAGCGCACACGAGCAAGCGGCGACCGAGCTTACATGGACGTACTTGCAGCGTCCCCTGCGCAGCCCATCTACCCGGCCCCACCCATGAACTGCTTTGCGCGCCCCCCCACGAGGGGCTGCGCCGTTGGCTGGGAACCCTATCCCCCGTGTACGGGCCGGTGCCCACGTACGGCCATCACCAGTCCGATGCCGGCCAGCAGCGAGAC
Organism: Stenotrophomonas sp. GD03794; assembly: GCF_029842145.1. Classification (NCBI taxonomy): domain Bacteria; kingdom Pseudomonadati; phylum Pseudomonadota; class Gammaproteobacteria; order Lysobacterales; family Lysobacteraceae; genus Stenotrophomonas; species Stenotrophomonas sp. GD03794. The sequence continues at coordinate 32,076 of NZ_JAOCFV010000035.1, read as the reverse complement.
CGCCGAGGTCCCGCCGTAGCTGATCAGCGGCATCGGAATGCCCACCACCGGCAGCAGGCCAGAGATCATTCCGCCATTCACCAGCACATAGACGAAGAACGCCAGCCCCAGGCTGCCGGCCAGCAACCGCGCATGCGTGTCGCGCGCGTGCACTGCGATCCACAGGCAACGCCCGACCACGAACAGGTACAGCGCGAACAGCGTCGCCACGCCGATCCAGCCGAACTCCTCGGCCAGCACCGAAAACGCGAAGTCGGTGGTGTACTCGGGCAGGAAATCCAGCGTCGCCTGCGTGCCCTGCCCCCAGCCACGCCCCTCCCAACCACCGGAACCGATCGCGATGCGCGACTGCAGGATGTTCCAGCCGGTGCCAAGCGGGTCTGCTGCCGGGTCGAGGAAGGTCAGTACGCGATCCTTCTGGTACTGCCGCAACAGGCCGAACCAGGCCAGTGGCGCGGCCACCGCCAGCCCTGCCGCGCCGGTGGCCACCCAGCCCCAGTGCAGGCCCGCCAGCAACAACGCGAACACGCCGCTGGCGGTGACCAGCGTGGCGGTGCCGAGGTTGGGCTGCATCAGGATCAGCACGGCGGGAACGCCGATCAGCACTGCGGCCGTCAGTACCGTGCGTGGCGACGGTGGCAGCGGTTGCCGATGCAGGTACCAGGCCATCATCAGCGGCAGGCTGAGCTTGAGCAGCTCGGAGGGCTGCAGGTAGAACACCCCCAGGTTGAGCCAGCGCTGCCCGTACTTGCCGGTGCCGATCACGTACACCGCCATCAGCGGCAGCATCGACAGCGCGTACAGCGCCGGTGTCCATGCGCGCAGGCGCAGCAGCGACACCCTCGACAGCAGCCACATCGCCAACAGGCCACCGGCGAAGCGCGCCGCCTGCCCGCCCACCGGGCCGGACACGCTGTGCAGCACCGCCAGGCCTGCGGCCATCAGGATCAACAGCGCGATGAGCAACGGCAGATCGATCGTGCGCACCGCCTCACGGCAGCCGCCAAACATTCGTTTCCAGTCCACGCGCAGCACGGTAACAACGGGCGCTTGCGTGAAGCTGTCAGGGTGCTCCTGCTCTCCGTCGCCGAGCTCTGGGGTCAGATCCCTTTTTCCTGTGGAAAAAGGGATCTGACCCCGACGCCGGACTCAACCGTAACCGCCATGCACCGGGTTGTGGCTGCGCACCGCCATCACCAACCCGAAGCCGGCCAGCAGCGAGACCGCCGAAGTGCCGCCATAGCTGATCAGCGGCATCGGCACGCCCACCACCGGCAGCAGGCCCGAGATCATCCCGCCGTTCACCAGCACGTAGACGAAGAACGCCAGGCCGGTGGCGCCGGCCAGCAGGCGCGAATAGGAATCGCGCGACTGGCTGGCGATCCACAGGCAGCGCCCGATCACCACCAGGTACAGCGCCAGCACGGTGGCCACGCCGATCCAGCCGAACTCCTCGCTCAGCACCGAGAACGCGAAGTCGGTGGTCTGCTCGGGAATGAAGTTCAGATGCGACTGCGAGCCCTCGCCCCAGCCCTTGCCATCGAAGCCGCCGGAACCGATCGCGATCTTCGACTGGATGATGTTCCAGCCGGCTCCCAGTGCATCCATCTCCGGGTCCAGGAACATCATGATGCGGTCCTTCTGGTACGGCCGCAGCAGCCAGAACCAGGCCACCGGCGCGACCGCAGCCACGCCACCCACGCCCAGCCCGACCCACCACCACGGCAGGCCTGCCAACAGCAGCACGAACACGCCGCTGGCGGCGATCAGCACACCGGTACCGAAGTCCGGCTGCAGCATCACGAGGCCGGTCGGTACGCCGATGATGACCAGGGACACGAGCACGGTATTGAAGCGCGGTGGCAACGGCATCTTGTGCAGGTACCAGGCCACCATCATCGGCAAGCTGACCTTGAGCAGCTCGGCCGGCTGCAGGTAGAAGAATTTCAGGTCGAGCCATTGCCGGCCGTATTTGCCGGTGCCCAGCACGAACACCGCCAGCAACGGGATCATCGAGATCGCGTAGATCATCGGCGTAGCCGAACGGATGCGCAGGATTGGTACCCGTGAGATGCCCCACAGCGCAGCCATGCCCACTGCGAAGCGCGCGCCCTGGGCCATCACCAGGCCGTCGCCACCGGCACTCTTCAAGGTGGCCAGGCCGATCACCATCAGCGCGCCCAGGGCCAGGCACAGTACCCAGTCCAGCGTGCTGAAGAAGCGGCGCAGCATGTCGCCGGCCCAACGCAGGAACACTCTCATCGTGCGGGCTCCGCGGTGGTCGGGCGTGGCGTGGCCGGCAGCGCGGCGGCGGCCGGCGTCCCCGGCTGCGGTGCGGGTGCGGGTGCCGGTTCCGGCGCAGGCACGCCAATCAGCACGGGGTGTTCCCCCAGTTGTGCCGCAGCAAGGTCACCGGCCTGGCGCGCGCCCACATCTTCGTTGTCGAATGCGGTTGCACCGATGGCGGTGGTGCCGCGCTCGCTGTCCAGCGGCTGCATGCCTTCAGGCATCTTGCCCAGCAGATAGGCGTCGAACACCTTGCGCGCGATCGGCGCGGCCGCCGAACCGCCGTAACCGCCGCCTTCCACGGCCACCGCAATCGCGATCACCGGGTTCTCGACCGGTGCGAAGCCGACGAACAGCGCGCGGTGGCGCAGGTGCATCGGCAGGCTCTTTGGATTCACCGCCGCCGTGCCCTTGCGACTGATGACCTGCGCGGTACCGGTCTTGCCGGCCATCACGTACGGTGCACCCACCGCCACGCGCCAACCGCTGCCGCCGGGCCGCATGGTCGCCATCATGCCCTCGCGCACGGCCTGCACGTTGTTGGGGTTGGGGCTGACCGGCTTGCTCTCGCCTGCCGGCATCGCCGACCAGTCGCTGTCGAATCCGTCGCGCTGCTGGATCACCAGGTGCGGGGTGCGCAGCTGGCCGTCGGCCAGACCGCTGACGCCGCGCGCCAGCTGCAGCGGGGTGACCTTCCAGTCGCCCTGGCCGATGCTGATGTTGACCGTATCACCGGGATACCAGGCTTCCTTGCGGCTCTTCCGCTTGTAGGCCGGCGACGGCAGGATGCCGCCGATCTCACCGGTCAGGTCGATGCCGGTCGGCTGGCCGAAGCCGTAGTACTCCATGTAGTGGTCGAAGCGCTCGATGCCCAGGTCCAGCGCCAGCTTGTAGTAGTAGGTGTTGACCGATTCGGCGATGGACTTGCGCAGGTCGGTCCAGCCGTGGCCGCCACGATGGGCGTCACCCCAGCCGCGCGAGGTCCCCGGCAGGTAGAACATGCCGGTGGACAGCACCTTGTCCTCCGGGCGGCGCACGCCGGAATCCAGGCCGGCCAGGCCGATCAGCGGCTTCAGCGTGGAACCGGGCGCGACACCACCGAGCACCAGGCGGTTGAACTGCGGCCGCGACGGATTTTCGTTCAGCGCCTTGAAATCGGCATGCGAAATGCCGTTGACGAACAGGTTGGGGTCGTAGGACGGCAGGCTGACCATCGCCAACACCTCGCCGCTACGCGGGTCCATCGCCACTGCCGAGCCTTCCTGGTCGCCAAAGGCGGCCACCATGGCGCGCTGCAGGTCGGCGTCGATCGACAGCCGCAGGTCGGCACCGGACTGCGCGGCGACGCGACCGATAGTGCGGATCGCACGCCCCTGCACGTTGGTCTCGACCTGCTCGTAGCCGACCTTGCCGCGCAGCTGCTGCTCGTAATAGCGCTCCAGGCCGGATTTGCCGATGTGGGTCAGCGCGGCATTGCCTTCGCCGAGGATCTCCAGGTCCTTGTCATCGACGCGGCCGACGTAGCCGATGATGTGCGCGAACAGATCGCCGTACGGGTAGCGCCGGGTCAGGTAGGGCTCCAGCTCGACGCCGGGGAAACGCCAGCGGTCGACGGCGAAGCGCGCCATCTCCTCGTCGCTCATGCGCAGCTTCAGCGTGACCGGCAGGAACTTGCGGCGCGCCTTGCGCGACTTGTTGAACGCTTCCAGTTCTTCCGGGCTGATGCTGATGATCTTCGCCAGCCCCTCGAGGGTGGCATCCATGTCCTTGACCTTGTCCGGGGTCACGTCCAGGCGGAAGGCCGGCACGTTCTCGGCCAGCAGGCGGCCATTGCGGTCGTAGATCATGCCGCGCCCGGGCACCACCGGCCGTGGCTTGATGCGGTTGGCTTCCGAGCGCGTGGCGTAGACGTCGTGGTCCAGCACCTGCAGCTTGAAGTACCAGCCGCCCAGGCCCAGCAGGCAGACCAGCACGCCCAGGAAGCCCAGCGCCGCACGACGGCGGAACTGTTCGGCTTCGGCATGCGGATTCTTGACCTGGCGGCGCGGGATCATGGCTCAGCGCCCGCGCTTGCCGAAACGCACCGCGTCCAGCAGCACGAATACCAGCGGCCACAGGCCCATGCCCAGCAGCGGTGCCCACCAGTACGACCACGGCAGGGTCGGCTCATCCACCACGATGTGGACCAGCGCGCTGACGATGCGGTCGTTGAACAGCAGGCCGCCGATGGCGAGCATCTGCTGCGACATCGGGAAGAAACGGATACGGGCACGGAAGCGCTGCAGGATGAAGGCCAGCATCACCAGCCGCAGCGACTGTTCACCGAGTACCCCACCGTACAGCAGATCGGCGATGACGCCGCTGGCGAAGGCAATGCCCAGGCCAACACGCTCCGGCGCTTCGATCACCCAGTACGCGAGCACCAGCGCCAGCCAGTACGGACGCAGCGGCTGCAACAGCGCCGGCAACGGCAGCAGGCCCAGCAGCAATGCCACCACCAGGCTGGCCGGCAGCACCCACGGATTGTCGCGCAAGCGGCTCATCGCTGGGCCTCCGGCGTGGTCGGCACTACCGTAGCGCCGGCTGGGGTGGAGCCCCCTTGTTGTTCAAGGGGGCGCGCCAACGGCGCGGGGTTAAGGGAGGATGCGCGGGCCGGTTGCACCGAAGGTGCAGTCGGCTGCAATTCGCTGGCCGCAGGCAAGCGAATTGCCGCACCCGGGCGCAGCAGCAACACGTCGCGGCCGCGGTCGAGCTGGGCCGCCGGCTTCAGCTCGCCAACCAGGAAGGCATGGGTATCGTCCGGACGCAGGCCGGTGATGGTGCCTACCGGGAAGCCGGCCGGGAAGCGGCCGCCGAGGCCGGAGGTGACGATCTCATCGCCCACTTCCACGCCAGCGCTGAGCGGAATGTCGCGCAGTTCCAGTTTGTCACCGCGGCCGTACACGATCAGGCGCACGCCGTTGCGGGCCACGGTCACCGGCACCGCGTGGTCGGGGTCGGTCAGCAGCAGCACGGTGGAGGTGCCGCCGGTGACGCTGATCACCTGACCCATCAGGCCGCCGGCATCGATCACCGCCTGGCCGACATGCACACCTTCACGACTGCCAGCGTCGAGCACCAGACGCTGCTTCACCGGGTCCAGGTCAATGTCCAGGATCGGTGCCAGCTGCACGTCCAGGCCGCTGCGCTCGGCCACGTTCAGCAGCTCGCGCAGCTGGGCATTGTCCAGCGCGGCGGTCTGCAGGCGGGTCAGGCGCGCGTTGGCCAGCAGCAGCTGGTTGCGCAGTTCGCGGTTCTCGGTGACCAGCTGGGTGTGGCTGGCAGCGGAATCCTTGACCTGGTTGCCGAGCTTGCCGGGCAGGCCAGCCAGTGCCCATACCGGCTGCACCAGGCTGTTGGCCTGCCCGCGCAGCTGCGCAAGCCAGCCGGCCTGGTCGTCGAGGACGATCAGGGTGATGGCCAGTGCGAGATAAGCCAGCAGACGCAGCGGGCTGGCGGCATCACCGGATCGGGAAGCAACGGGAGGTCCGGCGTAGGGCGGCACGGCGACGATTCAACTGGCAGAAGGCGGAAGGGAAACACGCGGACGCCCCGCCGGTGCCGGCCTACCCTCATGGTGGGCCGCACCCCGGAGGGGCGCTGCGGGCGCAGGCAGCCGGGACAGCTTATTCCGGCGCAAAGAACTCGTTGCCGTGCATGTCCACCAGCTCCAGCGCACGGCCACCGCCGCGGGCCACGCAGGTCAGCGGATCGTCGGCCACCTGCACGTGCAGGCCGGTTTCCTCGGAGATCAGGCGGTCCAGGTCGCGCAGCAGGGCGCCACCACCGGTCAGCACGATGCCGCGCTCGGCGACGTCGGCGCACAGTTCCGGCGGGGTCTGCTCCAGCGCCAGCTTGACCGCGCTGACAATGCCCGACAGCGGTTCGTGCAGGGCCTCGAGCACCTCGTTGGAGCTGATCTTGATCATCTTCGGCACGCCCTCGGCGAGGTTGCGGCCGGAGATTTCCATCTCGATCACTTCCGCCTGCGGGTAGGCACAGCCCAGCTCGACCTTGATGCGCTCGGCGGTGGCTTCACCGATCAGCATGCCGTGGTTGCGGCGCACGTAGTTGGTGATCGACTCGTCGAAGCGGTCGCCGCCGATGCGGACCGAGGCCGAATAGACGATGCCGTTGAGCGAAATCACCGCAACTTCGGTGGTGCCGCCGCCGATGTCGATGACCATCGAGCCACGGGCTTCGGTGACCGGCATGCCGGCGCCGATCGCGGCGGCCATCGGTTCTTCGATCAGGAACACGTCACGGGCACCGGCTTCCTCGGCCGATTCCTTGATCGCGCGGCGCTCGACCTGGGTCGAGCCGGCCGGCACGCAGACCAGCACGCGCGGGCTCGGGCGCAGCACGCGCGACTTGTGCACCTTCTTGATGAAGTGCTTGAGCATCGCCTCGGTGTAGGTGAAGTCGGCGATGACGCCGTCCTTCATCGGGCGGATGGTGGTGATGTGGCCCGGGGTACGGCCCAGCATCTGCTTGGCTTCGGCGCCCACGGCTGCCACCGAGCGGGTACCACCGATGGCACGGTCCTGGCGCACGGCCACGACCGACGGCTCGTTCAGCACGATCCCCTGCCCGCGCACGTAGATGAGGGTGTTGGCCGTGCCCAGGTCGATGGACAGGTCATTGGAGAACATGCCACGGAGTTTCTTGAACATCTGAGGAAGGAGTCCTGAGGGGTGTCGTGCCCGCCGCGGGATGGCGAAAAAATGGGCAGAAATCGAGGCCGACAAGCCTAGCAACCCGCCTGCCGCCGAGCAAGGAAAAAACTAGCTGAACCCGCGTCTTCACAGGCTTTCGGCCTGATCGGGTCTCACCCGGTTCTGGCCCTGAGCGGCACCAGCGGGTAACCTTTGCGCCGTCGGGCGCCCAAGGGCGCCGTTTGCTTGCCCGCTGAACCGGGCCGGCCCACCCCAAAATTCACCGCATAGGCTTACATCGATGTCCGCTCTGATCTGTGGTTCTCTTGCCTTCGACACCATCATGGTGTTCCCGGACCAGTTCAAGAATCACATCCTGCCGGACAAGGTGCACATCCTGAACGTGTCCTTCCTGGTGCCGCGCATGCGCCGCGAGTTCGGCGGCTGCGCCGGCAACATCGCCTACAACCTGCACCTGCTGGGCGGCCAGCCGATCCCGATGGGCACCGTGGGTTCGGACTTCGGCCCGTACCGCGAGTACTTCGAAGGCCTGGGCATCGACCTGACGCGCGTGCGCGTGATCGATGAGCTGTTCACCCCGCAGGCGTTCATCACCACCGACCACGACAACAACCAGATCACCGCCTTCCACCCGGGCGCGATGATGCGTTCCTACGAGAACCACGTGCGTGGCGTGCCGGGCGTGACCCTGGGCCTGGTCGGCCCGGATGGCCGCGAAGGCATGATCCAGAACGCGCAGGAATTCCACGAAGACGGCATTCCGTTCATCTTCGACCCGGGCCAGGCCATGCCGCTGTTCAACGGCCCGGAGCTGCGCGCCTTCATCGACCAGGCCGACTACGTGGTGGTCAACGACTACGAGTCGAACCTGCTGCAGGAACGCACCGGCTGGGACGAGAAGGAGATCGTCAGCCGGGTCAAGGCCTACATCACCACCCGCGGCCCGAAGGGCGCAGTCATCCACACCCCGGAAAAGAGCTACGACATCCCGCCGGCGCACGAGCGCCGCGTGGTCGACCCGACCGGCTGTGGCGACGCCTTCCGCGCCGGCCTGATCTACGGCATCCAGAAAGGCTACGACTGGCTGACCATCGGCCGCATGGGCAACCTGATGGGCGCACTGAAGGTCGAGCACCCGGGCACGCAGAACCAGCGCTTCACCTTTGACGAGTTCAACGAGCAGTTCAAGCAGCAGTTCGGTTACGCGCTGGGCGCGTAAACGAACTGCCCGCGCACCCGCTCGGTGGGTGTCGACCGTGGTCGACACGCTGTGCCCTGGTAGGTGTCGACCTTGGTCGACACTGCCGGCCAGCGGCCGGCACTACCCCCTGCGCTGCCAGGCGGCCAACAGGTCGCGGCAATCGGCGAAATGCCAGTCGGCACGGCCCGGCCACGGGTTCTCCGGCAGATTGACCAGCACGGTGTGCGTGCCCGCGGCGCGGCCGCACTCCAGGTCGTAGGCGTGGTCACCGACCATCACCGCCTCCGACGCTGCGATGCCCCAATGCCGCAGGTGCTGCTGCAGCCCATCCGGTGAGGGCTTGGGCACCGCTTCATCGCGACCAATGATGTCGGCATCGTCGAACAGCTCCCCGACCCCGATCGCGTCCAGGGTCAGCTTCGCCAGCGCATGGTCGTTGCGGGTCAGGATGCCCAGCCGGCAGCCAGCCGCCGCCAGCGCGCGCAGCAGCTTCACCGCGCCCGGTGCCGGCAGCGCGTCCTCGGCCAGCGTGCGCTCGTGTTCCAGCAGCCACTCACGCTTGGCCTGCGCCGATGCGTCCGGCAGCGCCGCGATGTGGTCGAGGATGTCTTCCTCCGCGGCGATCTCCAGCGCGCGGCGGATCGCGGCGAAGTCATGCACGGCCACCGTCAGTGTGCCGTCCATGTCGAACACCCAGTGCCGGATCGCGGACAACGCGTGCACTGCGCTGCCCGCCGCGATCATCACTGCCACCACTGCGGCATGCGGCTGGCGTCGACACCACCGGTTTCGAACACGGCAGTACGCGTGCCGCCGGCCTTGACCGGGAACTCGATGCTGATCGACTTGCCCTTGCGCGCCAGCTTCCACAGCGCCTTCTGGTCGGTGATGAACAGCGCGATGGCTTCATCGGTCTTCGGGCGCCAGGCTGCCATCGACACCGGCTTGCCGTCGTCCACGGTCACCTTCACCGTGCACTGCGGGCAGCGGAAGTCGCCGGCCTGCAGCACCAGGTAGGCATGCCGCTTCCACTCCGGGTGATCGCGGAACACCAGCTGCACCGGCTTGGCGCCGCTGCCGTCCACGTCCACCCGTTCCTTGCTGTAGATCTGCGCCGAAACCTGGTTGCCCTTGTTGCCCACCGGGATCTGGTTGTACTGCCACAGCGCCTGCATGCGGCGCAGGTCGCGCGCGGCATCGCCCTTGGCCTTGACCTCGTCGAAGCCTGCGGCGATGCGCTCGGCGGCGGCGGTGTCCTTGTACTGGTCCAGCAGCGAGGCGCCATGCAGGCGCGCACGCTCCCAGTCCTGCGCGGCCACGGCCATGTCGTACTGCTTGGCCACGTCTTCGGCCTTGGCTTCCTTCTGCGCCTGCACGGCGGCTGCGGCGGCTTCCTGCGCCTTGCGTTCTTCCTCGGGGTTGCTGCAGGCAGCCAGGGCCAGGGTGCAGGCGGTGAGCAGGATCAGTCGTTTCATGGCGGAGGTCCTTGGTGTTTTCGTATTCTTGTAGAGTCGAGCCATGCTCGACTGCTGTTGAAGAGCCAGTCGAGCATGGCTCGACTCTACAAAGAAAAGCGCCGGGGGATACCCGGCGCGTCTTCTTACTTGGCTTCGGCCTTGGCCAGCATGTCCTGGACCGAGGCGGTAGTGATCGGGTGGTAGCCCGGCTTGGCCTTTTCGAAGGCCTGCTTGGCCAGCTCCAGACCCTTCGGCGTCTTCACCAGTTCGGCGTAGATCGGCAGGATCAGCTTGCGACGACCGACGCGCTCGATGAATGCAGCCGCCCCTTCATTGGCCTGCTCGTAACCGCTGCGGATCGCCAGCGGGTACCAGCGCATGGCGATCTCGCCATTCGGGGTGCCGGTGAAGTGGAACGCCTTGTCCAGCGTGGCCAGCTTGTCCAGCGGCTGGGTCGCACCCAGGCCGTCGATGAAGCGCACCCATTCCTGCGTGCTCCAGTCAGCGATGACCTGGCTGCTCGGCACGGTGCCGGCGCTGGCGAAGGCGATGCGTGCGGTATCCACGCTACTGAAGTTGCGCGACTGCGCCTTGGCCGCGAACGCCGGAATACCCGGCTCGTCCAGCCACGCCTTCAGTTCGGCTTCCGTCACTGCAGACGGGTTCTTCGGCAGCAGCTTTTCCTTCATGTAGGCAACGAACTGATCAGTGTTCGCGCTCTGGAAGGCGTGGTCATCGAACCAGCCACGCAGGAACGGATCGAAGGTTTCGCGGCCGAAGCGCTGTTCCAGGAATTCCAGGAACCACGCACCCTTGACGTAGGCCACCTGGCTGAGGGCTTCATCGGGATCGCGCTCGTTCAGCGGCGGCAGCGCCAGCGCCTGGTCGGCCGGGCTCATGTCCTTCACTTCGGCCAGCAGGTCGGTCTGGTCGATCTGCTTCTCCATCTCGGCCATCTCCTTGCCGTACAGGGCTTCGGTGATGCGGCCCTGGACGTAGGTGGTGAAGCCTTCATTGAGCCAGATGTCCTTCCAGCTGGCGTTGGTCACCAGGTTGCCCGACCAGCTGTGCGCCAGTTCGTGGGCCACCAGCGAGACCAGCGACTTGTCGCCGACGATCACGGTCGGGGTAGCGAAGGTCAGGCGCGGGTTCTCCATGCCGCCGAACGGGAACGACGGCGGCAGCACCAGCATGTCGTAGCGGCCCCAGCGATATTCGCCGTACAGCTTCTCGGCGGCACCGATCATCTTCTCGGTGTCTTCGAATTCCTTGGCGGCCTTGTTGACCATGGTCGGCTCGGCCCAGACGCCGGAGCGGCCGGAGATCGGCTCGAACACCAGGTCGCCGGCGGCGATGGCCAGCAGGTACGACGGAATCGGCTGCGGCATCTTGAAGGTGTAGTCACCGTCACGCGCCGCCTTCGGATCGTTGTCGGCGCTCATCAGCACCATCACGTCCGGGCGCGAGACCACGTGCGCGCTGTAGGTGAAGCGCACGCTCGGGGTGTCCTGCAGCGGCACCCAGGAACGGGCGTGGATGGCCTGCGACTGGCTGAACATGAAAGGCAGCTTCTTGCCTTCGGTCATCGACGGCGCCAGCCACTGCAGCCCCGAAGCGGTCGGTGCGGTGTGGTAGGTCACTTCCACCTTGGCCGGCTGTTCCGGGGTCTCGATGGTCAGCTTGCTGCCGAATACTTTGTCGGCCGGGGCCAGCGCGAACTGCAGCGGGCTGCGCGCGCCATCGGCGGCAACGGCCTCGACCTTGGACACGGTCAGCTCGCGGGTGTCGAGCACCAGCTGCCTGGCGTCCTTCTGCTTCCATTCCAGGGTGTAGGTGGCGGTGCCGCCGATCTGCTTCTGGTCGAAGTCCAGCTTCAGATCCAGCGCGATGTCCTTGATGACGACCTTGTCCGGCTCGGCGTACGAGCTTTCGTCGTGGCTGCGGTTCTCGGCGTTCACGGGGGCGGCGGGGGCCTTGGCGGCAGTCGGGGCGGCGGCGGGCGCGGCCGCCTCCTGGGAGCAGCCGGCGGCCAGGGCCACGGCCAGCGGAAGGAGCATCAGCGGATTACGCATGAATCGGGACCGTTACGGGGATCAGACCCCCAATGGTAACTCCCTCCGGCCCCGCAGGCGTTGCGCGGTGCGGGGTAATGGCGGGCGGGGCCGATCCTGCGCCTGCGGCGCATGCCAACCAAGGTTGGCATCCACAGGTAGCGCCGGGCCATGCCCGGCGGCCCCACACGCTTTACAGCTTGTAGCCGGAGTGGATCGAAACGATGCCGCCGGTCAGGTTCTTGTAGTGGCAGCGCTCGAAGCCGGCCTGCCCCATCATCGCCTTCAGCTCATCCTGCGGCGGGTGCTTGCGGATGCTCTCGGCCAGGTACTGGTAGCTGTCCGAATCGTTGGCGAACAGCTTGCCCAGCTTGGGCAGGATCTTGAACGAGTGGAAGTCGTAGATCGGCTTGAACCAGTCGGCGGTGACTTCGGAGAATTCCAGCACGCGGGCCTGGCCGCCGACCTTCAGCACGCGGTACATCTCGCGCAGGCCGGCGTCCTTGTCGGTCACGTTGCGCAGGCCGAAGGCGATGGTGACCAGATCGAAGCTGTTGTCCGGGAACGGCAGGGCTTCGGCGTTGCACTGCACGTAGTCCAGGCCGAGCACCAGGCCGCGATTGGTCAGGCGGTCACGGCCGACCGACAGCATGCCGGCGTTGATGTCGCCCAGCACCACCGAGCCCTCGGCGCCGACGCGCTCCTTCAGCAGGGCGGCGATATCGCCGGTGCCGCCGGCCAGGTCGAGCACGCGGTCGCCCGGCTTCACCTGCGCGGTGGCCACGTAGTAGCGCTTCCACGCCCGGTGCACACCCAGGCTCATCAGGTCGTTCATCAGGTCGTAGTTGCGCGCGACCGAGGTGAACACCTGGCCGACCAGCTTCTGCTTGTCCTTGGCGGCGACGTCGCGGAACCCGAAATGGGTGGTACCGGCTTTGTAGGGGGATTCGCTCATGGCGCCGATTATCGCACCGCCGGGGGCCAGCGGCACCCCCTGCCCGTATCATGGCGGGCCACGACTTACCGGAGCCCCCGCATGATCACCACGCCCGACTACCAGGCCCTGCTGCAGACCGCCATCGCCGAAGCCCGCCAGGGCCTGGCCGAGGGCGGCGTGCCGATCGGCGCGGCGCTGTACCACAACGATGGCCGCCTGCTCGGCTGCGGCCACAACCGCCGGGTGCAGGAAGGCGACCCCTCCGTGCACGGCGAAACCGACGCCTTCCGCAAGGCCGGCCGCCAGCGCCGCTACCAGGACACCATCATGGTCACCACGCTGGCGCCTTGCTGGTACTGCTCGGGCCTGGTGCGCCAGTTCAACATCGGCACCGTGGTGGTGGGCGAATCGCGCACGTTCCAGGGCGGCATCGGCTGGTTGCGCGAAAACGGCGTCAACGTGATCGACCTCGACAACCAGGAATGCGTCGATCTGCTCGGCGGCTTCATTGCGCAGCATCCCGAGATCTGGAACGAAGACATCGGTGAATGAGCACCACGCAGTGTGCTGTTGAACCCGCTTAATGAACGCTTCAGTGCCGGCACGCCCTAGTGCCGGCAGCGTTTGCGGCGCCAGCCGTGAACCCGTGCACAGTCAGCCGTGCCCCGTGCACACGCTGCGGTAACACCCCGCCCCAGCGTCGCGCCTAGGGTGGGGCTACCGGGACCTTCCTTCCCCGGCGGAGCCAGCCATGTGCGCGCACGCCGTACGCCCCACGCCCGACCCGATCCTTGACGCCATCCGCAAGCGCCTGCAGCAGCAGTTCGCGCTGCATCAGCGTGGCGCCCGGTTCTGGACCGCTTACCAGGGCCTGCAGCTGGAACTGGTGCGCGGCCATCCGCTCGAACACGAACGCCTCTGCAATGCCATGGCCGACATGGCCGAAGAGATGGGCGCGGTCGAACATGCGCAACTGATAGGCAATCGCAACGCCGGCTGCACATCTCCCTGACGCGGTATCCACCGGGGTCCGGGCCACACTGCGATGAACCCCCACTCCCATCCACTTCAACCGATTGGATCGACATGCACGCCGAAGTCCCCACCATTCCCCCGGTCATCAATGTTGACGCTGAGCTTGACCACTGGCGCCGCCAGCATGCCGACGGTGCATTGGCGCACAACTCGTTCGGCTCGTACGTACCGTGGATCAAGTTCGCCTGCGATTCGCTGATCACCCAGCCGCGCGCCAGCAATGCGCAGCGCGACGAGATGTTCCAGACCCAGTACGCGCTGCAGATCATGCCGCGCCTGAGCGAAGCCCAGGCCCGCGAATTCGTCGACCGCTGCTGGCAGCACGTCTACCAGACCAGCCCGATACGGCTGCAGGACGCCCCGCGCCTGCGCGCCTGAGCTGCACGGCGCCTGCACGAGCCGCTGCCGATCATCCTCGTCACCTGAGTGGGACGACGACGATGAAAGCACGCAACCTGTTCAATACGATCGCCAAGAAGGCCGCGGCCGCCACCGGATCGCCGTGGACCTTCCTGGCCGCAGTGGCGATCGTGGTGATCTGGGGCATCAGCGGCCCGGTGTTCGGCTTCAACGATACCTGGCAGCTGGTGATCAATACCGGCACCACGATCATCACCTTCCTGATGGTGTTCCTGATCCAGCACACGCAGAACGCGGATACCGCCGCGATGCAGATCAAGCTGGACGAGCTGATCCGCGCGACGGCCGAAGCCAACAACGAACTGTTGGATCTGGAAGAACTGGACGAGGAGCGGCTGGAGGAGATCCGCCGCGAGTACGAGCAGATGGCGCGCGAAGCCGGCGACGCGCTGGCGCGGGTACGCGCCTGCCACGTCCCGCACCGTGACGACGAAGCGGTGTAGCAGGCCCCGGAATGACAATGCCGGCCCGCGGCCGGCATTACCATCGATCTCCAGGTAGGTGCCAACCGTGGTTGGCACAGGGTCAGCCGCCTGCGCTGACGCATTCGTGCCAACCACGGTTGGCACCTACCAGAAGCGCTGCTTACCCGCGCTCGTGCCAGCCGCCGCCCAGCACCTTGTAAAGGGTGATGCGGTTGGCCTGCTGGGCCAGCTGCGCCTGCAGCTGGGTCTGCTGCGCGTTGTAGGCGGTACGGCGCGCATCAAGCAGGGTGACGAAGCTGTCCAGGCCTGCGTCGTAGCGTGCCTGCGACAGGCGGTTGGCCTGTTCGGCCGCTTCCACCAACCGCTGCTGTGAACTCACCTGCTCATCCAGGCTGACATTCAACGCCAGCGCATCGGCGGTTTCGCGGAAGCCCACCTGGATCGACTTCTCGTACTGCGCCAGCGCGATGTCACGGTCCGCGTTGGCGATGGCCAGGTTGGCGCGCAGCTTGCCACCCTGGAAGATCGGCAGCGTGATCTTCGGCAGGAAGCTCCACACGCGGGTGCCGCTGTCGAACAGGTTGGACAGTTCGCTCGAACCACTACCGATGCTGCCGGTCAGCGAGATGCTCGGGAAGAACGCCGCGCGTGCCGCACCGATGTTGGCGTTGGCCGCCAGCAGTTGGTGTTCGGCGGCCATGATGTCCGGGCGCTGCAGCAGCACGTCGCTGGGCAGACCGGCCGGCGGCGGTGCCAGTGCCAGCAGCTGCGGTTCGATGCTGTCCGGCAGCAGTGCCGGATCCAGCTGGCCACCAGCCAGCAGCGCCAGAGCGTTGCGGTCCTGGGCCAGCTGCCCGCGCAGGCGCGCGGCATCGGTACGCGCGGTCTCGACCAGGGTACGGGTCTGGGTCAGCTCCAGCGCCGAACTGCCACCACGCTCGTGGCGGGCCTCGGCCAGACGCAGCGAATCCTCGTAGGTCTTCAGCGTGGCATCGGCGATCTTCAGCCGCTGCGCATCAGCCCCATAGGTCAGCCACGCGGTGGCGGTCTCGGCCACCAGGCTCAGCTGCGCGTTGCGGCGGTTGGCGGCCACGGCGAAGTACTGCTGCAGCGCCGCTTCACTGAGATTGCGCACGCGGCCGAACAGGTCCAGCTCGAACTCGGCTACGCCGACACCGGCGGTGAACTGCTCGGTGACACCGGCGTCGGTACCACGGCGGTCCATCTGGCCGGTGACGGCCACGCCGGGCACACGGTCGGCGCGCTGTACGCGGTACTGGCCGCGCGCGCGTTCAACGTTGAGTACGGCCACGCGCAGGTCGCGGTTGTTCTGCAGCGACTGGTCGATCACCTGCTGCAGGCGCGCATCGGTGAAGAAGTCGCGCCAGCCGACGGCAGCAACATCGGCCACCTGACCCTGCGTGGCCTCGGCCGGCCACTGCGCCGGAATGGCCGGAGCAACGGCGGTGTTCTTCGGCACCAGGGTGGAGCAGCCGGCCAGCGCGAGCGCGGCGGCAATGGAAAGGAACAGGGATGCACTTTTCATGGGAATGACTTCCATCGGTACTGCCAGATGGCAGGAGGCAATGCCGGCCAACGGCCGGCATTACCGTTTCGCTTACGTGGAGGATTTGCGCTTGAACACGCGCTGCACCACCACGAAGAACAGCGGCACGAAGAACACGCCGAGCACGGTGCCGACGATCATGCCGCCGAGCACGCCGGTGCCGATCGCCTGCTTGGCACCGGAGCCGGCACCGGTGGAGATCGCCAGCGGCACCACGCCCATGCCGAAGGCCAGCGAAGTCATCACGATCGGGCGCAAACGGTCGCGCACGGCGTGCATGATCGATTCGATCAGGCTGGCCCCCTTCTCCAGGTTTTCCTTGGCGAACTCGACGATCAGGATCGCGTTCTTGCTGGTCAGGCCCACCGTGGTCAGCATCGCCACCTGGAAGTAGATGTCGCGTTCCAGGCCCTTGAAGGTATTGGCCAGCACCGCGCCGAGGATACCCAGCGGGGCCGCCAGCAGCACCGCGGTCGGCACGCTCCAGCTTTCATACATCGCGGCCAGGCACAGGAACACGATCATCAGCGACAGCGTGTACAGCAGCGGCGTCTGCGAGCCGGCCTGGCGTTCCTGGTAGGACATCGCCGTCCACTCGATGCCGAAGCCCGCCGGCAGCTGCTTGGCCAGCTGTTCGATCTCGGCCATGGCGTCACCGGACGCGACACCCGGTGCCGGTTCGCCCTGGATTTCCATCGCCGACACACCGTTGTAGCGTTCCAGGCGCGGCGAACCGTAATCCCAGTGCTTGGTGGCGAAGGCACTGAACGGCACCATCTCCCCCTTGTCGTTCTTCACGGACCAGAGATCGAAGTCCTCCGGCACCATGCGGAACGGCTGGTCGGCCTGCACGAACACGCGCTTGACGCGGCCACGATCGACGAAGTCGTCGATGTACGAGCTACCCCATGCGGCGGCCAAGGTACCGTTGATCTGGTCGATCGACAGCCCCAGCGAGGTCGCCTTGGCCGCATCGATGTCGATGCGGAACTGCGGCGTGTCTTCCTGGCCGTTCGGGCGCACGTTGGCCAGCTTCTTGCTGCCGGCGGCGAGGCCCAGCAGCTGGTTGCGCGCGGCCACCAGTGCCTCGTGGCCCTGGCCGCTGTTGTCCTTCAGGAAGAAGGTGTAGCCCGAGGCGGTACCCAGTTCCGGAATGGCCGGCGGCGGGAAGGCGAAGATGAAGGCATCCTTGATCTGGCCCAGCGCTGCCATGGCGCGACCGGTGATCGGCATCACGCCATTGTTGGCGTCACGCTCGCTCCAGTCCTTCAGCTTGACGAATGCCATGCCCGCGTTCTGGCCCATGCCGGCGAAGCTGAAGCCCTGCACCGAGAACACCGAGTCCACCGCATCCTTCTCGTTCTGCAGGAAGTGGTTTTCCAGTGCCGCGATCGATTCCAGCGTACGTTCCTGGGTGGCACCGACCGGCGCCTGCACCAGCGCCATCAGCACGCCCTGGTCTTCGTTGGGCAGGAACGAGCTGGGCAGGCGCACGAACAGCACGCCCATCAGCACGAACAGTGCCGCCACGATGCCCATGAAGCGCCACGGACGGTGGATGATGCCGCGCACGCCGCGCTGGTAGCTTTCGCTGGTGCGGTCGAAGCCGCGGTTGAAACCGTTGAAGAAACGACCGGACCAGCCCTTGTGTGCGACGTGGTGCTCACCCTTCTTCAGCGGCTTGAGCATGGTCGCGCACAGCGCCGGGGTCAGTACGATCGCGACCAGCACCGACAGCGCCATCGCCGAAACGATCGTGGCCGAGAACTGGCGATAGATCACGCCGGTGGAACCGCTCATGAAGGCCATCGGCACGAACACGGCCGACAGCACCAGGCCGATACCCACCAGCGCGCCGGTGATCTGGCCCATCGACTTGCGGGTGGCCTCGAGCGGCGACAGTCCTTCCTCGGACATGATACGCTCGACGTTCTCCACCACCACGATGGCATCGTCCACCAGCAGGCCGATCGCCAGCACCATCGCGAACATGGTCAGCATGTTCACCGAGAAGCCCAGCATCGCCAGCACGCCGAAGGTACCCAGCAGCACCACCGGCACGGCGATGGTCGGGATCAGGGTGGCGCGGAAGTTCTGCAGGAACAGGTACATCACCACGAACACCAGCACGATCGCTTCGATCAGGGTCTGCACCACGCCCTTGATCGACACGCGCACGAACGGGGTGGTGTCGTACGGGATCTCGGCCTTCAGGCCGGCCGGGAAGAAGCTCTTCATGTCCTGCAGCGCGGCATCCACGCCGGCCGCAGTATCCAGCGCGTTGGCGCCGGTGGCCAGGGTGACCGCCAGGCCGCTGGCCGGCTGGCCGTTGTAGCGGGTGACGAAGTCGTAGGACTCTGCACCCAGTTCGACACGGGCGACATCGCCCAGGCGCAGCTCGGCACCGTCCTGCGCACCGCGCACGATGATGTTGCGGAACTGTTCCGGGGTCTGCAGGCGCGACTGCGCATTGATGGTGGCGTTGAGCTGCTGGCCCTTGATCGACGGCGCGCCGCCGAGCTGGCCGATGGCCACCTGGGCGTTCTGTGCCTTGATCGCTGCGGTCACTTCCGCAACGGACAGGCCGTAGGTGTGCAGCTTGTTCGGGTCCAGCCAGATACGCATGGCGTACTTGCCACCGAACACCTGGATGTTGCCCACGCCCGGCACGCGGCTCAGACGGTCGACGACATTGGAACCGACGTAGTCGGCGATGTCGTTGGCGTCCATGCTGCCGTTCTCGGACACGAACGCGATGACGTTCAGGAAGCCCGAGCTGGACTTGGCCACGTTGATGCCCTGCCGCTGTACTTCCTGCGGCAGCAGCGGCATGGCCAGCTGCAGCTTGTTCTGCACCTGCACCTGGGCGATGTCCGGGTTGGTGCCGCTCTCGAAGGTCAGGGTGATGGTGGCCTGGCCATTGGACGAGCTGTTGGAGGAGAAATAGATCAGGCCATCAAGGCCCTTCATGTTCTGCTCGATGATCTGCGTCACCGAGTCCTCGACCACCTTGGCCGATGCACCCGGGTAGGTGGCGCTGATTTCCACCGCCGGCGGTGCGACGTTGGGGTACATCGAGACCGGCAGCTTGAACAGGGCCAGGCCGCCGGCGAGCATGATGATGATGGCGATCACCCACGCGAAGATGGGTCGATCGATGAAAAAGCGTGCCATGGGGTTCTCCGCTTACTTCGCGTCGCCGGCCGGAGCGGCAGGCTGGGCGGCCGCTGCCGGCTTGGCCGGAGCAGCGCCCTTCTCGGTGGCCTTGACCGGCATGCCGGGGCCGATCTTCTGCAGGCCTTCGACGATGACCTTGTCGCCGGCCTTCAGACCGTCCTCGACCAGCCACTTGTCGCCGACCGTGCGGCTGACCTTGACCGGGCGCACTTCGACCTTGTTGTCCTTGTCGACCACCATCGCCGAGGTGTCACCCTTCGGATCGCGGGCGATGCCGGCCATCGGCACCAGCACCGCATCGCTGCGCACGCCGCCGCCGATCACCGCGCGCACGTACGTGCCCGGCATCAGCAGGCCGTCCGGATTGTCCACCTTCACGCGCAGGCCGAAGCTGCCAGTGGCCGGGTCGACGCTGACTTCGGAGAATTCCAGCGTACCCTTGTGCTCGAAGGTGCTGCCGTCTTCCATCAGGATGCTGACCGGCAGCGTCTGGTTGTCCTGCAGGCGGCCCGCGGCCAGCTCACGACGCAACTGCAGCAGCTCGGCCGAAGACTGGGTCAGGTCGACATAGATCGGGTCCAGCTGCTGCACGGTGGCCAGCGCATTGGCCTGGCCGGCGCTGACCAGCGCACCCTGGGTGACGCTGGACTTGCCGATGCGGCCGCTGATCGGGGCGGTGATGCGGGCGTAGCCCAGAGTGACGTTGGCCGCATCCAGCGAGGCCTTGGCGGCGCCGACGTCGGCCTCGGCCTGCTTCTGCGCGGCCACCGCGTTTTCCAGGTCCTGCTGGCTGACCGCATCAACCTTGGCCAGCTCGGTGATGCGCTTGGCGCTCAGGCGCGCGGCGTTGGCGGTGGCCTCGGCACGCGCCAGCTGGGCACGGGCACTGTTGGCCTGGGCGCGGTAGCTCGCGTCCTCGATCTGGTACAGCGGCTCGCCGGCCTTGACCATGCCGCCCTCGGTGAACAGGCGCTTGGCGACGATGCCGTTGACCTGCGGACGCACTTCGGCGACCAGGAAGGCGTTGGTACGGCCCGGCAGCTCGCGGGTCAGGCCCACGGTCTCGGACTTCAGCGTGACCACGGTGACGTCACCCGGGCCCTGTTCGGGGGCCTGGGGTTGGCCGCCGCAGGCAGCCACGGTCGCGGCGATTGCCAGCGACAGTGCAAAGGGTCGGATTCGGCTCAGCAACATGACGGAAAGGCTCTTGGAGGAAAGGGTCTCAGCCAGCGCTGATACGGCGGACCCTCCACCAGCAAAGGTGAAGACCGTGCGAACAGCGCCCACCCGGGTGGAGTGGGAGCCGGACGGGCCTGCCACGCACACGACGGGAATGATGGGTGCGAAATATACATACATGCTTGTTTGTTTGTAAACCGGTACAATTCAGCCACGTTTCACCCGCACTCGTACCCTACCCATGGCCCGCAAGACCAAAGAGGACACCCAGGCAACCCGGGAAGGCATCCTTGACGCCGCCGAAGCCTGCTTCCATGAACACGGCGTGGCCCGTACCACGCTGGAGATGATCGGCGCCCGCGCCGGCTATACCCGTGGCGCGGTGTACTGGCACTTCAAGAACAAGAGCGAGGTGCTCGCCGCGATCGTCGAGCGCGTGCACCTGCCCTTCATGCAGGAACTGGAGCGTACCTCCACCGACCAGCGCGACACCCCGGTGCACGACCTGCGCGCGGTGATGATCCACTCGTTCATCGAGCTGTCCGAGGACGAGCGCCTGCGCAAGACCATGGAGATCATGCTGCGCAGCGACGCCTCGGCCGATACCAAGGTGCTGACCGAAATGCAGCAGGCCGGCTTCCGCGATGCGCTGGACCGGATGGAGCGCGCCCTGCGCCGCGCCCGCGATCTGGGCCAGCTGCGCGAAGGCGCCGACCCCAAGATCGCCGCGCGCATGCTGCACGCCACCGTGCTGGGCGTGCTGCACGGCGCGATGGTCGAACCGGAACTGATGGACCTCAAGCGCGATGGCATGCTCGCGCTGGACATGACCCTGGCCGCCTACGTGAAAGAAGGCGTGTTCGTGCCCGGAACGGTGCCCGAGCCGCTGCCGGAAGCATGAGCGGCATTGCTGCCGCCACTGCGGCACTGCACGATCTCTACCTGCCCGCAGGGCTGCAGTTGACCGGACCGATCGTGGCGGAAGCGGAAAGCGCAGAGTACGGTGCCTGCCGCTTTGCCCTTGAGGGTCACAGCATCGTGTTCCGCGTCGCGAAGATCACCCCCACCAAGACCGGCCAGTTCGTAACCCTGTGGAAGCGCCCCGCCCCCGGTTCTGATATCGCTCCATTGGATGCAGCCGATGCTGTGCACTTCGTGGTGATCGCGGTCTTCGACGGAACACAGCGCGGGCAGTTCATCTTCAGTCGTGACCTGCTGATCGAGCGCGGCGTGATGTCGCGCGATGGCGAGGGCGGAAAGCGCGCCCTCCGTGTCTATCCGCCGTGGAGCACGCCGACCGCAAAGGACGCGATCCGGACCCGGCAGTGGCAGCTTCGTTGCTTCCTGCCCACCGGTGCCGATGTCTCCGCCTCCGCCGGTGATCGATTACGCTCACTGATGGGTTGAACCCGGCGGACCTTCCCTTTTCTGGACGCATCGTGATGATCCTGGACAACGTGGTGTGGGGCTTCATCGGCTGTGGCAGCGTCACCGAGAAGAAGAGCGGGCCGGCCCTGGCCAACACGCCGGGCTCACGGGTGGCCGCGGTCATGCGCCGCAATACGGCATTGGCCGAGGATTATGCGCGGCGCCATGCGATTCCCCGCTGGTACGCAGACGCCGATGCACTCATCGCCGACCCGGAAGTGAACGCGATCTACGTTGCGACGCCGCCCTCCACGCACATGCACTACGCATTGCAGGCGATTGCCGCGGGCAAGCCGGTCTACATCGAAAAGCCGATGGCCATGGACCACGGCGAGTGCCAGCGCATCATTGAAGCCAGCGCCCGCAGCGGCGTGCCGGTGTTCGTGGCCTACTACCGCCGCGCCCTGCCCCGCTTCGCGCAGGTGAAGCAGCTGCTGGACAGCGGCGCGATCGGCACACCGCGCAGCGTGCGCGCCACCCTGCACCGGCCGCATTCGGCGAACGCTGCATCGCCGGACTTCTGGCGGACCAACCCGGCGATCGCTGGCGGCGGGCTGTTCGTCGATCTGGGCTCGCACACCCTGGACCTGCTGGATCATCTGCTGGGGCCGCTGAGCGATGTGCGTGGCCTGGCCAGCTCGTTGACCGGCGCCTACGCCGCCGAGGACAGCGTCTCGATGTGCTTCCGCACCGGGACGGGGGTGCACGGCATCGCGCAATGGAGCTTCTGCGCGTTCCGCCGCCAGGATGAGATCGAGATCACCGGCGATCGCGGACAACTGCGCTTTGCCACCTTCGAGGATGTTCCAGTGGTACTGGAAACCGAAGCCGGTATGCAGACGTTCGATATCCCGAACCCGCCGTCGATCCAGCAGCCGTTGATCGCTACCATGGTCGATGAGTTGCGTGGCTGGGGTCACTCGCCGTCGAACGGCATCAGCGCCGCCCGCACCAGTGCGGTGATCGACCAGGTGCTGCAGGCCTACCGCGTCAGACATCCGCACTGACCACCAACAAAAAGGCCGCCTTTCGGCGGCCTCATGCTTTGCAGCGTCGGGCATTACAGGATGTAGCGGCTCAGGTCCGGATCCTGCACCAGCTCACCCAGATGCGCATCGACATAAGCACTGTCGATGGCCAGGGTCTCGCCGTCGCGGTCCGGTGCCTCGTAGCTGAGCGAATCCAGCAGGCGCTCCAGTACGGTGTGCAGGCGACGGGCACCGATGTTCTCCTGGCGCTCGTTCACCTGGAAGGCGATCTCGGCCAGGCGGTCGATGGCATCGGCGGTGAAGCTGACCTTGACGCCCTCGGTGGCCAGCAGCGCTTCGTACTGCTTGGTCAGCGCGGCCTTCGGCTCGGTCAGGATGCGCACGAAATCACCCTTGCTCAGCGCACCCAGTTCAACGCGGATCGGGAAGCGGCCCTGCAACTCCGGAATCAGATCGCTGGGCTTGGCCAGGTGGAACGCGCCCGAAGCAATGAACAGGATGTGGTCGGTCTTGATCGTGCCGTACTTGGTGGACACGTTGGAGCCTTCCACCAGCGGCAGCAGGTCGCGCTGCACGCCTTCGCGCGAGACGTCGCCACCACCCACGTTGTCACCACGCTTGGCAACCTTGTCGATCTCGTCGATGAAGACGATGCCGTGCTGCTCGCAGGCCTCGATCGCCGCGGTGCGGATGTCGTCCTCGTTGACCAGCTTGCCGGCCTCTTCCTCGATCAGCAGCGGACGCGCGGCCTTGATGGTCAGCGTGCGCTTGTGCGCCTTGGCGCCACCGCCGAGGTTGGCGAACATCGACTTCAGCTGCTGGCCCATTTCCTCCATGCCCGGCGGGGTCATGATGTCCATGCTGACGTTGGCAGCCAGGTCGAGTTCGATCTCGCGCTCGTCCAGCTCACCGTTGCGCAGCATCTTGCGGAACTTGATGCGGGTCTCGTTGTCCTGCGCCGACGGCTCGTTGCGGGCGACTTCCGGATCGAAGCCGATGCCACCGCTGCGGCGCGGCAGCAGCGCATCGAGGATGCGGTCTTCGGCGCGCTCCTCGGCCTGGGTACGCACGCGCACCTTGGCCTGCTCGCGATAGAGCTTCACAGCGGTATCGGCCAGGTCGCGGATGATCTGCTCGACGTCCTTGCCGACGTAGCCGACTTCGGTGAAGCGGGTCGCTTCAACCTTCACGAACGGTGCGTTGGCCAGGGTGGCCAGGCGACGCGCGATCTCGGTCTTGCCGACGCCGGTCGGGCCGATCATCAGGATGTTCTTCGGCATCACTTCATTGCGCAGCTCAGGCACCAGCTGCATGCGGCGCCAGCGGTTGCGCAGCGCAATGGCCACGGCGCGCTTGGCGTCGTGCTGGCCCACGATATGCCGGTCCAGTTCCTGCACGATCTCGCGCGGGGTCATGGTGGCGGAGGAAACTTCGATCTTCGACATGGATGTGCTCACGGATTCAGTGTCGGTAGTGCCGGCCGCTGGCCGGCAACCAGGCACGCGTGGGGGGATCATGAGGTTGCCGGCCAGCGGCCGGCACGACCCTCACAGCTCCTCGACCACCACGTTGCGGTTGGTGTAGATGCAGATGTCGCCGGCAATGCCGATCGCTTCGCTGGCGATGGTGCGCGCATCCAGTTCGGTGTGCGCCATCAGTGCGCGCGCGGCCGACAGTGCATAGGAACCACCGGAACCGATGGCGATGATGCCGTCCTCCGGCTCGATCACATCGCCGGTGCCGCTGATGATCAGCGAGGTTTCCTTGTCGGCCACCGCCAGCAGGGCTTCAAGCTTGCCGAGGCGGCGCTCGGTGCGCCAATCCTTGGCCAGCTCGACCGCAGCGCGCTGCAGCTGGCCGTGCTTTTCCAGCTTGGCCTCGAACAGCTCGAACAGGGTGAAGGCATCGGCGGCGGCACCGGCGAAGCCGGCCAGCACCTGGCCGTCACGACCGAGGCGGCGCACCTTGCGCGCATTGCCCTTCATCACGGTGTGGCCCAGCGTGACCTGGCCGTCGCCGGCAATGGCCACGTGCTCGCCGCGACGGACGCAGACGATGGTGGTGGCGTGGAAAACGTTGGGATTCTGACTGGGGTCCATGCGGCCTCCGATAGCTGTTCACGGGACATGGGGACAGCGCCGGGTGCGATCAAGCCTGTGCGGATGGCTGCCGTTCAGCGCTTGGTGGCGCCCCATGGGAAGAGGGCGCCCTTCTAACGAGCGCATCGCAATGCGCGCGGACCCCGCCGCCCGAACGTGGAACGCCTGCCGTTCAGCGCTTGGCCTGCGACGGCCGATCCGGATTCGGCTCGATGCCCCAGGCGAGGTACCAGTCTTCGCCCTGCGTCTCGATCGGATGCTGGGTGCGGCCGGAGCCATTGCCGCAGGCCAGGGCGTCAGCCGCGCAGTAGCGGTCGCAGCCCCAGCAGATGCGCTCCGGATGCCTGGGGTGCAGCGGAATGGGCTTCGCCATGGTGGCGGTGTCCTCGTGGCCTGCGGCCACGATGCGCCGGTAGCGCCCGCCCTGCCCTGATCCAGATCAAGGGCGGTCTATTCAGCCTTGTCGTCCTTGTTGCGGCGCTTCGCACGTGGATGCGCGGCGTCGTAGACCTTGGCCAGATGCTGGAAATCGAGGTGGGTGTAGATCTGGGTGGTGGCGATGTCGGCATGGCCAAGCAGTTCCTGCACACCGCGCAGGTCGCCGGACGATTCCAGGATATGGCTGGCAAAACTGTGCCGCAGCATGTGCGGATGCACGTGCTTGAACAGGCCCTGGCGCTGCGCCAGCTGGCGGATGCGGATCTGCACCGCACGCTGGCTGATCGGCCCGTTGCGGCCGGGAAACACCGGCGAGGCCGGGCCGCCGCCACTTTCCGCACGCCACGCCTGCAGCGCTTCGCGTGCCGGCCGGCCGAACGGTACGCGACGCTGGCGGTTGCCCTTGCCCAGCACGTTGACCAGGCCGCTGTCGAAATCCAGGTCGCGCCAGGTCAGCGCGCAGACTTCGCTCAGGCGCAGGCCAGAGGAATAGAACAGTTCCAGCAGCGCGCGGTCACGGCGGCCGAGCTCACCTTCCGGTTCCAGCTCGACCAGCTGCACGGCTTCGTCGGCGTCAAGCACCTGCGGCAACCGGCGCGGCGCACGCGGCGCCTTCAGCGTCGCCGCCGGACTGACCTCGATGCGCCCGTGCTTGAGCAGCCAGGCGTAGAAGCTGCGGCAGGCCGACAAGCGGCGCTGCAGGCTCTTGGCTGACAGGCCTCTGCGGTGCTCGTCGGCAACGAACTGGCGCAGCGCCTCGGCATCGAGTGCGTCCACCGCAACACCGCGCGGCTCGGCCCAGACCGACAACGCGTCCAGGTCACGGCGGTAGGCATCGAGCGTATGCGCCGACATCCGCCGCTCTACCTGCAGATGCTGCAGGAAGGCCTGTACCGCGCTCATCGTCGTGTCCTGCTCAGCCCGGGAAGCGCTTCAGGCCGGTGGCCAACGCATCGCCCATCATGCGCAGGAACAGCGTGCCCATGCCCGGGTAGAAGCGGTTCGGGTCGTGGCTGCCCACAGCAATCAGGCCCACGCCCGGCAACGGCAGCAGCGCGGTGGTCTGCACTTCTTCGCTGCGCACGCCGTACAGCACGGCATTCTTTTCCGGCTGCAGGCGCCCGCAGATCGGCTCGCCGTCGTTCAGGCAGTCGCGGAACGGGCCCAGCTGCGCATCATCGGCGGCGATCACCTGCAGCCAGTCGGCCTGTTCCAGCCCGGCCACCGGTGTGTGCACCACCAATCGCACCAGGTCGCCGGCGAAATCTTCCTGCAGCGAGGCAGCCATCGCACGCAGGGTGTCGGCGGCGTTGTCCTGCTTCATCAGCGCCAAGGTCAGCTGATGCGTGCGCACTGCCAGGCGTTCATTGACCTGGGCGGTGGCACCCAGATCGGCCAACCGTCGTGCCAGCTCGCGGTTCTTCTCGCGCAGCACTTCCAGCTGGTAGCTGGCCAGCGACGCGGTCGGGCCGTCGTCGCGTGGCACCACCAGGGTCAGGGCCAGGTCCGGGAACTGCTTGAGGAAGCCGGGATGTCGCCGCAACCACGCAGCGACTTCATGGGCCCCGAGCTTGTCGACGGTTTCGGTCATGCGATCCACTCCCCTTCGAAGACGAATGCAGTCGGGCCGGCCATCACCACCGGCTGGCCATCGCCCGGCCACTGGATGCGCAGGTCGCCACCGGGCAGGCTGATGCGCGCATCGCGCTGCAGGCGGCCACGCTGCATCAGGGTCACCGCGGCGGCACAGGCACCGCTGCCGCAGGCCAGGGTTTCACCGACGCCGCGCTCGAACACCCGCAGGCGTGCATGCGCGGGGCTCATCACCTGGGCGAAGCCCACGTTCACCGAGCGCGGGAACGACGCATGCTGCTGCAGCAGCGAACCGACGCGCTCGACCGGGGCCGCATCGATCAGGCCCACTTCGATCACCGCATGCGGGTTGCCCATCGACACCGCAGCGAAACGCACGCTCTCGCCCTGCAACGGCAGCAGGTATTCCTCGCGTGCGTGGGCAAAGCCCATCAGCGGCACGTTGGTCGGCTCGAACGCGGGCACGCCCATGGTTACCGCGAACTGCCCCTCGCCCAGCACCTTCACTTCGTGGCTGGCCAACGGGCTGTCGATGACGAATGCATCGCCCTGCGCACTGCCTTCGCGCACCAGCCAGGCCGCGATGCAGCGCGCGCCATTGCCGCACTGTTCGGAGTTGGAACCGTCGGCATTCCAGATGCGGTACGAAGCCACCGAGCCTTCCGCACGCGGCGCTTCGATGGTCAGGATCTGGTCGCAGCCGACGCCGGTGTGGCGGTCGGCCAGGCGCGCGGCCAGTTCAGGCGTGGGCGGCGACGTACCGTCACGCAGGTCGATCACTACGAAATCATTGCCCGCGCCGTGCATCTTGCTGAAGCGCAGGGCCTTGGAACCGGCCTTACTCATTCCCGCCGCCCACCTTCTTTGCCGGCGCAGGCGCCGGCTGGGTGGTCGGTGCGGCCGGCTCCACGGTCGTGGCCGGGGTGCCGCTGCCCTGGGTCTCCGCCGGGGTCGCCTCGGTGGCGGGCTCGGCAGCGGGCTCGACGGTTTCTTCCACCGGCACCGGCTTCTGCGGCAGTACCAGCGGGCCCTTGTTGCCGCAGGCGGCGAGGAGCAGCAGCGAGGCCGCTGCCAGCGGAATCAGGATGGCGTTTCGATGGGGGATCTTCATGCCCCGAGTATAGCCATTGGCGGCTGAGCGGTTGGTGCAGGGGCTCGGGTTGCCGGCCAGCGGCCGGCACTACCGCAGGCGCTCAATCCGCGAGCGGTGGCAGCGGCCGCGTCCACAGCCAGATCGCCACCACGGTCATGCTGCCGATCGAGAACCACTTCACCCAGGCGATCGGCACGCACCACAGCATGATGCCGGCGCACACCGCCATGGTGATCGTGGCCATCCACTTGCCGTAGCGGCTGACCGCACCGTGCGCCTGCCAGTTGGCGATGGCCGGGCCGAAGCGCGGATGCTGCAGCAGCCAGGTATGCAGACGCTCGGAACCCCGCGACGCAGCCCACGCGGAAATCAGGATGAATACGGTAGTCGGCAGGCCCGGAACGAAGATGCCAACGATGCCGGTACCGAGGCTGACATACGCCAGCAGCCACCACGCCCAGCGGAAACGCACCACGCGCGGTGGCGTGGCAGCATCGCGGGGTGCGGGGGGTTCAGGCGGGTTCATGGCCGCAAGGATACCGGTTCGGGGTGCCAGGCAACGCCCGGCACCCCTGTGCCCTTACGGTTGGGCGATGCCCAGCTGCTGCAGCACGAACGCATACGACTCGGACAGCTCGCGGTAGCGCTGGAAGCGACCCGACTTGCCACCGTGGCCGGCTTCCATGTTGGTGCGGAACAGGATCGGGTAGTGGCCGGTGTTGTCGTCACGCAGCTTGGCCACCCACTTGGCCGGCTCCCAGTACTGCACCTGCGAATCCCACAGGCCAGTACCCACGAACAGCGCCGGATAGGCCTGCTTCCTGACGTTGTCGTAAGGCGAGTAGGACAGCATGTAGTCGTAGTACGGCTTCTGCTCCGGGTTGCCCCACTCGTCGTACTCGTTGGTGGTCAGCGGAATGGTCGGGTCGAGCATGGTGGTGACCACGTCGACGAACGGTACCTGCGCCACCATCACCCGGTAATCCTGCGGCGCCTGGTTGGCCACCGCGCCCATCAGCAGGCCACCGGCGCTGCCACCCGAGGCGGCAACGCGATCCTTCGCCGCCCAGCCCTGCGCCACCAGGCCACGGGTGACGTCGATGAAGTCGTTGAAAGTGTTCTGCTTGTGCAGCAGCTTGCCGTTCTCGTACCAGTCGCGGCCCATCTCCTGGCCGCCGCGGATGTGGGCGATGGCATAGACCACGCCACGGTCGAGCAGGCTCACTGCGGTCTGGTTGAAGTACGGATCCATCGACATGCCGTAGCTGCCGTAGGCGTACTGGAACAACGCACCCTTGCCATCCTTCTGGTAGCCCTTGCGGTAGACCAGCGACACCGGCACCTTCACGCCATCGCGTGCGGTGATCCAGACGCGGTCGGTCTCGTACTTCGACGCGTCATAGCCGATCACCGGCTGCACCTTCAGCTGGCGGCGCTCACCGGTGGCGGTGTTCAGCTCGAACACGGTGGTGGGGGTGGTCATCGAGGTGTAGACGTAGCGCAGCCACGGCGTATCGGCCTCGGTGTTGTCGCCCAGGCCCATCGAATACGCCGGCTCATCGGCCTTCACGTAGTCGCTGCGGCCATCCTTGAACAGCAGGCGGATGCGCTCCAGGCCCTCGGAACGTTCGGCGATGGCGGTGTACGCATCGAACAGCTCGAAGCCTTCGATGAACACCGCATCGTCGTGCGCGATCCAGTCCTTCCACTGTGCGCGCGAGGTCGCATCGGTCGGTGCGGTGACCAGCTTGAAGTTCTTCGCACCGTCGTTGGTGCGGATCACCCAGCGACCATCGTAGTGGTCAGCGTCGTACTCCACATCGCGCTGGCGCGGCGCCAGTACGGTGAACGTGGTCGGGTCGCTGGCCGGCGCGTAGCGCTCTTCCGAGGACACGGTGCTGTGCACGCCGATGGTGATGAAGCGATCATCGCGGGTACGGCCGATACCCATGTAGAAGCTGTCGTCCTTCTCTTCGTAGACGACGGTGTCGGCGCTGGCCGGGGTGCCCAGCACGTGCTTCTTCACGCGCACGGTCAACAGCGTTTCCGGATCGTTCTCGACGTACAGCACGGTGCGGTTGTCGTCGGCCCAGACCAGGTCACCGGAGCTGCCGGTGATCACATCGGGCAGCACCTTGCCGGTGGCCAGGTCCTTGAAGCGGATGGTGTACTGGCGCCGGCCGACATCATCATCGGCCCAGGCCAGCAGCTGGTTGTCCTGGCTGACTTCCATCGAACCAACACTGAAGTAGCCCTTGCCGGCAGCCATCGTGTTGACGTCCAGCAGGATTTCCTCGGCGGCATCCATGCCGCCCTTGCGGCGTGCGTGGATCGGGTAGTCCTGGCCGGTCTCGAAGCGGCTGTAGTACCAGTAGCCGCGCTCGCGCGCCGGCACACTGGAATCGTCCTGCTTGATGCGGCCGACGATTTCCTTGTACAGGGTGTCTTCCAGCGGCTTCAGCGGCGCCAGCAGCTGGTCGGCGTAGGCATTCTCGGCCTGCAGGTAGGCCAGCATGTCCTTGTTCTCGCGCTTGTCGTCGCGCAGCCAGTAATAGTCGTCGTTGCGGGTCGCGCCGAACGGCGCCTTGACCACATGCGGATGCTTGGCGGCATCCGGCGGAACGGGCGGCGTGGCGGCGGTAGCAGTGGTGGTCATCAGGCTGGCAAGCAACAGGCAGAGGGTGGATTTCATGAGATAAGGCTCCAGGCGCATCAATGCAATGGTCTTCGGCGGGGTCAGATCCCTTTTCCCGAAAAGGGATCTGACCCCAATCCCGGCAATGCGGCAACCCTGCGGATCGTCATGGGTCGTGCCGGCCGGCGTACCATGGGCACATGAGTACCCTGCCCCACACGCCGGGCTACAGCCGGCGCAGCCATGAAATCGCTCCGTTCCACGTAATGTCCCTGCTGGCCCGCGCGCAGGCGCTGGAACAGGCGGGCCACGATGTGATCCACCTGGAAATCGGCGAACCGGACTTCACCACGGCCGAACCGGTCGTGCGGGCCGGCCAGGCCGCATTGGCCGCCGGCCATACCCGCTACACCACCGCACGTGGCCTGCCGGCCCTACGCCAGGCGATCAGCGGCTTCTATCGCAGCCACTACGGGCTGGACATCGACCCCGAACGCATCCTGGTCACTCCCGGCGGCTCCGGTGCGCTGCTGCTGGCCAGCAGCCTGCTGGTCGATCCGGGCCACCACTGGCTGCTGGCCGACCCCGGCTACCCCTGCAACCGCCATTTCCTGCGCCTCGTTGAAGGTGGCGCGCAACTGGTGCCGGTCGGCCCGGACACCGCCTACCAGCTCACACCGTCGCTGGTGGAACAGCACTGGAATGCCGACAGCGTCGGCGCACTGGTCGCCTCCCCCGCCAATCCGACCGGCACCGTGCTGTCCGCCGACGAACTGGCTGCACTGTCGCAGGCCCTGCACGCGCGCGGTGGCCACCTGGTGGTCGACGAGATCTACCACGGCCTGACCTACGGCCTGGATGCACCCAGCGTGCTGCAGGTGGATGACAGCGCGTTCGTGCTGAACAGCTTCTCCAAGTATTTCGGCATGACCGGCTGGCGGCTGGGCTGGCTGGTGGCCCCACCGGCCGCGGTACCGGACCTGGAGAAGCTGGCGCAGAACCTGTACATCAGCGCCTCAAGCATCGCCCAGCACGCCGCACTGGCCTGCTTCAGCGAGGAATCGATGGCGATCTTCGAACAGCGCCGTGATGCGTTCCGCCAGCGCCGTGATTTCCTGCTGCCGGCACTGCGTGAACTGGGCTTCCGTATCGAAGTCGAGCCGCAGGGTGCGTTCTACCTGTACGCCGACGTCAGCGCGTTCACCGACGACGCACAGGCCTTCTGTGCCCATTTCCTGGAAACCGAGCACGTGGCGTTCACCCCGGGGCTGGATTTCGGCTTCCATCGCGCCAACCAGCATGTGCGCCTGGCCTACACCCAGGAA
Source organism: Stenotrophomonas sp. GD03794 (assembly GCF_029842145.1). Lineage (NCBI taxonomy): Bacteria > Pseudomonadati > Pseudomonadota > Gammaproteobacteria > Lysobacterales > Lysobacteraceae > Stenotrophomonas > Stenotrophomonas sp. GD03794. Next base: position 26 of record NZ_JAOCFV010000035.1, on the reverse strand, counting down.
GTGCCGCGATTGCAGGAGGCGGTGGC
>NZ_JAOCFV010000034.1:0-48488 GCF_029842145.1 Stenotrophomonas sp. GD03794 | reverse complement strand
TCACCCACCGCGCACCGTCCCGGTAGCGCCGGCCGCTGGCCGGCAACCCCGTTCACCTGCCGCGCACCCGCTCGGCCGCGGCCGCATCGATGGCTTCGGGCAGGTCGGTCTCGCGGTCGATCTGCGGGAAGTGACGGCGCTCCATGCGACGGATCGCAAAATGCATCCACGCCAGTGCAGCCGCCACCAGCACGAACAGCAGCATGAAGCAGCTGCTCCAGATGCCCACCGCATCGTTCAATGCCCCGAACACGATCGGCAGGATGAAGCCACCCAGGCCGCCGATCATGCCGACCACACCGCCCACCGCACCCACGTGCTGCGGGTAGTACACCGGAATGTGCTTGTAGACCGCGGCCTTGCCCAGCGACATGAAGAAGCCCAGCACGAACACCAGCACGGTAAACATCACCACACCGATGGCCAGATGGAAGTGGATCGGGCCATGGATGCCCTTCACCACGTACTCGGTATCCGGGTAGGCCAGCAGGAAGGTGCAGATGGCCGACACGCCGAAGGTCCAGTACATCACCCGGCGCGCCCCCATCCGGTCCGACATCCAGCCACCGACCACGCGGAACAGACTGGCCGGGATCGAGTAGCACGCCGCCAGCATGCCGGCGTGGCCCACATCCATGCCGTAGGCGCCCACCAGGTAGTGCGGCAGCCACAGCGCCAACGCCACGAAGCCACCGAACACGAAGAAGTAGTACAGCGAGAACCGCCACACCTGCAGGTTCTTCAGTGGCGCCATCTGCTCGGCGAACGGCACCGGCTTCACGCCCTCGCGACGACGCTGTTCCAGCGACGGGTCTTCCTTGCTGAAGAGGAAGAACAGCACCGCCGTGACCGCCAGCGCGACCGCCCAGACCTTGGCAACCATGGTCCAGCCCGCGGCCACCATCACCAGCGGCGCCAACAGCTTGGTCACCGCCGAGCCGATGTTGCCGGCACCGAAGATGCCCAGCGCAGTGCCCTGCTTGCTGGCCGGAAACCACTTCGACACGTAGGCCACGCCCACCGAGAAGTTGCCGCCGGCGATGCCCACGCACAGCGCGGCGATCAGGAACTGGGTGTAGGTCTGCGCGTAGGTCAGCATCCAGGTGGCCACGGCGCCACACAGCATCACCAGCACCATCACCTTGCGGCCACCGAACTGGTCGGACCAGATGCCGAGGAAGACGCGACTGACCGAGCCGGTCAGCACCGGCGTGGCGATCAACAGGCCGAACTGAGTGTCGTTCAAACCGAGCTGTTGGCTGATCTGGATGCCGATGATCGAAAAGATCATCCACACCGCGAAGCACACGGTGAAGGCGAACGTGCTCAGCCACAGCGCACGTTGCTGCTGCCCGGCACTGGCGGGGGCAAGGGCCTGGTTCATGGGGTCTCCTCGTTCAATGGGGGTCAGCCGATATCCGCTTCGGCTTCGATCTCGTCCAGCCCGCGCACGGGGTAGCGTTCCCGCAGCTGCAGCAGGTAGGCCTGCACCTCGCGCTGGCGTACCTGCAGCTCCAGGTAATCACGCAGCTGCGGCAGCACCGCCGCGAACGGCTGTGGCTGCCCTTCCTCGCGGGCATCGACGCAGACCACGTGGTAGCCCCAGCGCGATTCCACCGGGAAACCGGCCAGGCCCTCGCGCAGGCGGAACACCTGGCGGTCGAACTCCGGCGTGGTCTGCCCACGCTGCAACCAGCCCAGGTCGCCGCCCTCGCTGCTGGACGGGCAGCGCGAATGGCGCAGGGCGAAATCGGCGAACAGGTGCGGCGACTCCTTCAGCAGTCCGACCAGCCGCTCGCCTTCGCTGCGTGCGGCGAAGCGCCCGGCCACGTCGTCGGCCGGCGCAGCCAGCAGGATATGGCGCAGGCGCACGCGATCGGGCGAGCGGAAGCGCTCCGGGTTCTGCTCGAAGTAGCGGCGGCAGTCCTCGTCGGTCGGCACGCGGTCTTCGATCGCGTCTTCCAGCAGTTGCTGGATCAGCACTTCCTCGTCGCTGACCCGGTTGCCCTCCGGTGCCTGCAGACCCAGCCGCTGCGCTTCCAGCCGCAGCAGCTCGCGCACCACCAGGGCACGTGCCGCCTCGGCACGTGACTGTTCCGGGCGCATCGCACGATGGTGCTGCATCTCGCGGGCGATATCGGCCTCGCTGATCGCGGTCTCGTCCACGAACAGCCGGCACGGTGCCGGCTGCCCGAGCGAGCGCGGCCCCTGCTCTGCCGCGTCGTGGTGGTGCGAATGCGCCTCGGCAGGCACCGGTGCGGCGGAGTCGATCACGGTGATCGGCAGGAATTTCGGCAGGCTGCCCATGGCTTACTCCCGCGGACCGTAGCGCAGCGTGGCCTGGCGGCGGCGCACTACCTGGTAGGGCCGCCACAGATAGCTGATCGGAATGCTCCACACGTGCACCAGGCGGGTGAACGGCGCGATCAGGAACAGGGTCAGGCCCAGGAAGATGTGCATCTTGTAGACCCAGCTGACGCCCTCGATGTAGTCGGCGGCACCGGCACGGAAGGTCACGATGTGCTGCGCCCACTCGGCCAGCTGCACCATCACCCCGCCGTCGAGGTGGCCGGACGAGATGCGGATGCTGTACAGGCCCAGGCACAGCTGGGCGAACAGCAGCACCAGCACCAGGGTGTCACCGAAGCTGCCGGTGGCCCGTACCCGCGCATTGAACAAGCGGCGTACCAGCAGGATGCTGATGCCGATGAAGCACAGCGCGCCGAACACACCACCGACCACCATCGCCAGCATCTGCTTCTGCGACGAGGTGATGAAGTGCTCATACACCGCGTGCGGGGTCAGCAGGCCGACCAGGTGGCCGCCGAGGATGGCCAGGATGCCGATGTGGAAGCAGTTGCTGCCGATCCGCATGCCCTTGTCCGACAACATCTGGCTGGAGCCGGTGCGCCAGGTGTACATGGCCTTGTCATAGCGGGCCCAGCTGCCGATCAGCAGCACCGCCACGGCGATGTACGGGTAGTACTGGAAGGCGAATTGATGCAGGGAGTAACTCATGGCTGGACCTCTCGATGCGAAGGACGGGCCGGCGAACGCACGGGTGGCTTGCAGTCTTCGGAGGGTGCTTCGGCGCCGAAGCGCACCGCCTCCTCCTCCCACAAGCGGTCCATGGCCTCGGCGGTATCGTCGCGGACTTCTTCGCTGGCACGCTTGCGCAGCGCCTGCAGATCGGCCTTGCCGTCACCGGCTTCGACCAGGATCTCGAACAGCACCCGGTGCGGCAGCTCACGCTCGGCGGCACGCGCTGCCAGCATCCCGGCGATATGGCCGATGTGGTGCAGCCACTCGCGGGCCTCGCTGCCGGGGCGATGGGCCAGGAACTCCAGCAGCAGCGGCAGGTAGTCCGGCAGCTCGCGTGCATCCAGTTCAAAGCCGTTGCGGCGGTAGGTCTCGACCAGATCGACCATGGCCTGGCCACGGTCGCGCGACTCGCCATGAATGTGTTCGAACAGCAGCAGGCTCATCGAGCGGCCGCGGTCGAAACTGGCCAGCCACGCCGCCTGCGCATCCAGCGCATCGGTAGCCAGCAGCTGCTGCACGAAGCTGCGCAGCTGCTGGCGGCGGGCGGCGCCCAGCGCCGGGTCGTCGCAGGCGGCGAGGAGTTCCTCGCCGTGCTGCCATAGTTCTTCACGGGGGTAATCCAGCAACACCCCGACCAGCTTGAGCACGCTCATCACACCACCTCCTTGCGGCGGTGGTTCGGCCCCTTGTCCACCACGAAGGTGGTGCTCTTGCGCTGGCCGAACAGGTCGGCCGGGCTGTCACCGTTGCAGCCGTTGCCGAAGGTGAAGCCGCAGCCGCCGCGCTCGCCGAAGGCATCGTTGGCGTACTCGCGGTGGCCGGTCGGAATCACGAAACGGTCCTCGTAGTTGGCGATGGCCAGGTAGCGGTACATCTCTTCCACCTGGGCGATGCTCAACCCGGTCTGTTCCAGCACCGCGGTGTCTTCCACGCCGTCTACGTTCTTGGCCCGGCGCCAGGCACGCATCGCCATCAGCCGCTCCAGCGCGCGCACCACCGGCGCCTCGTCACCCGCCGTCAGCAGGTTGGCCAGGTAGCGCATCGGGATGCGCAGCGAGGCCACGTCCGGCAGCTCGCCGCTCATGCCCACCCGGCCACGTTCGGCAGCCGACTGGATCGGCGACAGCGGCGGTACGTACCAGACCATCGGCAACGTGCGGTATTCCGGGTGCAGCGGCAGCGCCAGCTTCCAGTCGATGGCCAGCTTGTACACCGGCGACTGCCTGGCCGCATCCAGCCAGCTGTCCGGGATGCCCTCCTTGCGCGCGGCGGCGATCACCGCCGGGTCGTTCGGGTCCAGGAAGATGTCCAGGTGGGCCTGGTAGAGGTCCTTCTCGGCGGCCACCGAAGCCGCCTCGGCGATGCGGTCGGCGTCGTACAGCATCACGCCCAGGTAGCGGATACGGCCCACGCAGGTTTCCGAGCACACGGTCGGCTCGCCCATCTCGATGCGCGGGTAGCAGAAGATGCACTTCTCTGACTTGCCGCTCTTCCAGTTGTAGTAGATCTTCTTGTACGGGCAGGCCGAGACGCACATGCGCCAACCGCGGCACTTGTCCTGATCAATCAGCACGATGCCATCTTCCTCGCGCTTGTAGATCGCGCCCGAGGGGCACGCCGACACGCACGCCGGGTTCAGGCAGTGCTCGCACAGGCGCGGCAGGTACATCATGAAGGTCTTCTCGAAGGCGCCGTAGATCTCCTTCTGCACCTGGTCGAAGTTGTAGTCGCGCGAGCGCTTGCTGAACTCCGAACCCAGGATTTCCTCCCAGTTCGGGCCCCACTCGATCTTCTGCATGCGCTCGCCACTGATCAGCGAGCGCGGCCGCGCGGTGGGCTGGTGCTGGCTGTCCTTGGCGGTGTGCAGGTTCTGGTAGTCGAAATCGAACGGCTCGTAGTAGTCGTCGATCTGCGGCAGGTCCGGGTTGGCGAAGATCTTGGCCAGCATGCGCCAGCGGCCACCGGCACGCGGCACCAGCTTGCCGGCGCGGGTACGCACCCAGCCGCCGTTCCACTTGTCCTGGTTCTCCCATTCCTTGGGGTAGCCGATGCCCGGCTTGGTTTCCACGTTGTTGAACCAGGCGTACTCGACGCCCTCGCGCGAGGTCCAGACGTTCTTGCAGGTGATCGAGCAGGTATGGCAGCCGATGCACTTGTCCAGGTTCAGCACCATCGCGATCTGTGCACGGACCTTCATCACACCACCTCCTTGCTGGCCGATGCCGAAGCACCAGCGGGCTGCTCATCGGTCGCTCCTGCGCGTCCTGCGCCCGCGACACTCGAACTTCCTTGTTCATCGTCCAGCCAATCGATCTTGTCCATCTTGCGCACGATCACGAACTCGTCGCGGTTGGTGCCGCAGGTGCCGTAGTAGTTGAAGCCGTACGCCAGCTGCGCGTAGCCGCCGATCATGTGGGTCGGCTTGAGCACGATGCGGGTCACCGAGTTGTGGATGCCGCCGCGGGTCCCGGAAATCTCAGAACCCGGCACGTTGATGATGCGTTCCTGGGCGTGGTACATCATCGCCATGCCCGGCATCACGCGCTGGCTGACCACCGCACGCGCGGCAATCGCACCGTTGACGTTGAACAGCTCGATCCAGTCGTTGTCGACGATGCCGGCACTGCGCGCGTCGTCCTCGCTGATCCACACGATCGGGCCACCGCGCGACAGCGTCTGCATGATCAGGTTGTCGCTGTAGGTGCTGTGGATGCCCCACTTCTGGTGTGGCGTGATCCAGTTCAGCACGATCTCCTTGTTACCGTTCGGGCGCTGGTTCAGCAGCGGCTCCACCGTGCGCGTGTTGACCGGCGGCCGGTAGCCCATGAAGGCCTCGCCGAAGTCGATCATCCACTCGTGGTCCTGGTAGAACTGCTGGCGACCGGTCACCGTGCGCCACGGAATCAGCTCGTGCACGTTGGTATAGCCGGCGTTGTAGCTGACGTTGTCGTCCTCCAGGCCCGACCAGATCGGCGAAGAGATGATCTTGCGCGGCTGTGCCTGGATGTCACGGAAGCGGATCGCCTCGTGCTCCTTGCCCACCGCCAGGTGGGTATGCTCGCGGCCGGTGAAGGTCCCCAGCGATTCCCACGCCTTCACTGCGACGTGGCCATTGGTTTCCGGCGCCAGGTGCAGGATCACCTCGGCCGCATCGATCGCGGTCGAAATGGCCGGGCGGCCCTGGCTCACGCCCGCGTCGTGCACGGTGTGGTTGAGCTTGCCGAGGAATTCGACCTCGTGCTTCGTGTCCCAGCTCATGCCCTTGCCGCCGTTGCCCAGCGTGTCCAGCAGCGGGCCCAGCGAGGTGAACTTGCGGTACAGGTTCGGGTAGTCGCGCTCCACTACCGTCATCGACGGCATGGTCTGGCCCGGGATGGCCTCGCACTCGCCCTTCTTCCAGTCGGCCACGCCGAACGGCATGCCCAGCTCGTTCGGGGTGTCGTGCAGGGTCGGCACCAGTACCAGGTCCTTCTCCACGCCCAGCACGCCCGGCGCCATCTCGCTCACGGTGCGGGCGACCTCCTTGAAGATCTCCCAGTCACTGCGCGATTCCCATGCCGGGTCCACCGCCTTCGACAGCGGGTGGATGAACGGGTGCATGTCCGAGGTGTTGAGGTCGTCCTTCTCGTACCAGGTCGCGGTCGGCAGCACGATGTCCGAGTACAGCGCGGTGGTGCACATGCGGAAGTCGAGCGTGACCAGCAGGTCCAGCTTGCCCTCCGGTGCCTCGTCACGCCACGTCACTTCCTCGGGCTTGATCGCCCCCATCTCGCCCAGGTCCTTGCCCTGCAGGCCATGGCGCGTGCCGAGCAGATGCCGCAGCATGTACTCGTGGCCCTTGCCCGACGAACCGAGCAGGTTCGAGCGCCAGATGAACATCATGCGCGGGTGGTTCTGCTGCGCATCCGGGTCAGCGAAGGCGAAGTCCAGCGAGCCGTCCTTGAACTTGCCCAGCGCGTAGTCGGCCGGGGCAACGCCCGCCGCGTCCGCCTCGCGTACCAGCTGCAGCGGGTTGCGGTCCAGCTGTGGCGCACATGGCAGCCAGCCCATGCGCACCGCGCGCAGGTTCAGGTCGGCCAGGCTGCCGCTGTACTTGCTCGCGTCCGCCAGCGGCGACAGCAGCTCGTCCACCTGCAGCTTCTCGTAGCGCCACTGCCCGGTGTTGAAGTAGAAGAACGATGTGCCGTTCATGTGGCGCGGCGGGCGGCTCCAGTCCAGGCCGAACGCCAGCGGCTGCCAGCCGGTCTGCGGGCGCAGCTTCTCCTGGCCCACGTAGTGCGCCCAACCACCACCGGTCTGGCCCACGCAACCGCACATGATCAGCATGTTGATCAGGCCACGGTAGTTCATGTCGTTGTGGAACCAGTGGTTCATGCCCGCGCCGACGATGATCATCGAACGGCCATGGGTCTTGTCAGCGGTACGCGCGAACTCGCGGGCGATCTCGATCACCTCGGCACGCGACACGCCAGTGATGCGTTCCTGCCAGGCAGGCGTGCCCGGCACCATGTCGTCGAAGCTCGATGCCACGTTGCCGCCGCCAAAGCCACGGTCCACGCCGTACTGGGCCAGCAGCAGGTCGTAGACCGTGGCCACCAGGGTCTCGCCGCCATCGGCCAGGGCCAGGCGACGCACCGGGATGTTGCGCTCAAGCACGTCGTCGGCCGGTGCGGCGGTCCAGCCGTCGGTCTCGATGCCACCGAAGTACGGGAAGCTCACCGCCTCGATGCCCTCATGGCCATCGGCCAGGCTCAGGCGCAGGCGCGTCTCGGCGCCGTTGCTTTCCTTTTCCTCGATGTTCCACTTGCCCTTCTCGCCCCAGCGGAAGCCGATCGAGCCGTTGGGCACCACGATCTGGCCGCTGGTCTCGTCATAGGCCAGCGTCTTCCAGTCCGGGTTGTTGGCTTCGCCCAGCCCGCCCAGTTCACTGGCGCGCAGGAAGCGGCCCGGCACCAGGCGGCCGTCGTCGCGGCGTTCCAGGCGCACCAGCATCGGCATGTCCGAGTACTGGCGGCAATAGTCCTGGAAGTACTGCGAGGGCGAATCGACGTGGAACTCGCGCAGGATCACATGGCCGAAGGCGAAGGCCAGCGCCGCATCGGTGCCCTGCTTGGGGTGCAGCCAATGGTCGGTCAGCTTGGCCAGCTCGGAATAGTCCGGGCAGATCGCCACCGTCTTGGTGCCGTTGTAGCGCGCCTCGGTGAAGAAGTGCGCATCGGGCGTGCGCGTCTGCGGCACGTTCGAGCCCCAGGCGATGATGTAGCGGCTGTTGTACCAGTCGGCCGATTCGGGCACGTCGGTCTGCTCGCCCCAGATCTGCGGCGAGGCCGGCGGCAGATCGCAGTACCAGTCATAGAACGACAGGCAGGCGCCGCCCAGCAACGACAGGTAACGCGCACCGGCGGCGTAGGACACCATCGACATCGCCGGGATCGGCGAGAAGCCGACCACGCGGTCCGGGCCGTACTGCTTCACCGTGTACAGATTGGAGGCGGCGATGATCTCGTTGGCCTCTTCCCACTGCAGGCGCACGAAGCCGCCCATGCCGCGGCGGGCCTTGTACGAACGCGCCTTCTCCTTGTCCTCCACGATGCTGGCCCAGGCATCGACCGGGGCCTTGCCCTTGCGCGCTTCGCGCCACAGGCGCAGCAGCGTGCCGCGGATCAGCGGGTACTTCAGCCGGTTGGCGCTGTACAGGTACCAGGAATAGCTGGCGCCACGCGGGCAGCCACGCGGTTCATGGTTGGGCAGGTCCGGGCGCGTACGCGGGTAATCGGTCTGCTGGGTTTCCCAGGTGACCAGGCCGTTCTTGACGTAGATCTTCCAGCTGCACGAACCCGTGCAGTTCACGCCGTGGGTGGAGCGCACGATCTTGTCGTACTGCCAGCGGGCGCGGTAGCTGTTTTCCCAGTCACGGCCTTCGCTCTTGGCGAATCCGTGGCCATCGGCAAAGGTCTGGGGGTCACGCTTGAAGAACTGCAAGCGATCGAGGAAATAACTCATCGGGGATCTCCCTTTGCGGACATCGGCATCGTGGCTGTGTGTGTCATCTGGCTGCGGTGCGTTTTCATGTCGTCAGCAGGGTGTCTCGGCACCGCGCCGGTAGTACCACCACCAGGTCACGGCCAGGCAGGTGACGTAGAAAACAACGAATCCGTACAGCGCCATGTCGGGGCTGCCGGTCAAGGTGATGGACGAGCCGTAGCTCTTGGGAATGAAGAAACCGCCATAGGCACCGATCGCACCGGAGAAACCGACCACCGCGGCCGACTCGATGCTGGCCTGGTGCGCGGCGGTAGCCTTGCCCTCGGCGTTGTCGTTGGCCGACCAGCGCTCATGCAGGGTGCGGAAGATCACCGGGATCATGCGGAAGGTGGTGCCGTTGCCGATGCCGCTGAGCACGAACAGCGCCATGAAGCTGAGCAGGAAGCCATGGAAGTTGCCGCCCTGGCCGTGACTGGGCAGGAAGTGCAGCACGCCGAACACGGCCGCGATCATCAGCGCGAACACCCAGAAGGTCAGGCGTGCGCCACCCCAGCGGTCGGCCATGCTGCCGCCCACCGAGCGCATCAGTGCGCCCAGCAGCGGGCCGATGAAGGCGTAGGCCAGCGGGTTCACATCCGGGAACTGGCTCTTCACCAGCATCGGGAAGCCGGCCGAGAAACCGATGTAGGAACCGAAGGTGCCGATGTACAACCAGCACATCAGCCAGTTGTGCTTGCGGCGGAAGATCACCGCCTGCTCGGAGAATGACGAGCGGGCGCTGGTCAGGTCGTTCATGCCGAACCAGGCCGCGATGGCGCACAGCGCGATGGCCGGCACCCAGATGAAGCCGGCGTTCTGCAGGAACAATGGCGCCCCACCCTCCACCGTGGGCTGCGGTGCACCACCCAGCGCACCGAACACGCCCACGGTGATGACCAGCGGGATCACCGCCTGCGCCACCGACACGCCCACGTTGCCCAGGCCGGCGTTCAGGCCCAGCGCCAGGCCCTGCTTCTGCTTGGGGTAGAAGAAGGAGATGTTGGACATCGACGACGAGAAGTTCGCGCCACCGAACCCGCACAGGATCGCGATGGCCACGAACACCCCGTACGGCGTGGCCGGGTCCTGTACCGCAAAGCCGAGCCAGAGCGTCGGCGCCAGCAGCGAGGCCGTGGACAGCGCGGTCCAGCGGCGGCCACCGAAGATCGGAATCACGAACGAATAGAAGATGCGCAGCGTGGCGCCGGACAGGCTGGGCAGCGCCACCAGCCAGAACAGCTGGTCGGTACTGAAGTTGAAGCCGATCTTCGGCAGGCTGATCGACACCGCCGAGAACAGCACCCAGACCGAGAAGGCCAGCAGCAGCGAGGGAATCGAGATGACCAGGTTGCGGGTAGCAACCCGCTTGCCGGTGCGCGCCCAGTAGCCGGGATCTTCCGGCGTCCAGTCGCTGATGACGCGACCCGGACGGGCAGTGCTGCGGACAACAGGATCGCTACCGACGGTCATACATGGCTCCAAGGCTGTGGAATGACGTGGGTACTGCGTTTCAAGTTGTGACCCGTCGTCATGCAGCCATTAGGCCGCGCAGCAACAACGACGGGGTTGATCTGGATCAATCAGGGGCCGGTTTCCACCGTGCCCCTGACAAATGTCAAACCGATGGTGCGATGGTGCGGCGGGTCACCCCGCGCTGGCGCACGCTGTCGCGCACGTCCACATCGAACTGCAGCTGAAGCTGGCTGCCGTCTTCCAGGGCAATGTCGAAGGGCAGCCCATCCCGGCACGGCAGCCGCGCCGCCAAGGCCTCGACTGCCGGGCGCGGCAGTACCAGGCGGCAGAAGGTGCCGCCATCGAGCAGCACCGGTTGATCACCGCCATGCAGCGACACCGCCATGCCCCAACCCTCGATGCCGCCAAAGCGGGTCATGTTTTCGACCGATTCACCGGCCAGCAGGCGCGCCAGTTCGGCCTCGTCCAGGCGAAGCCGTACTGATTGATCCTGCAACTGCACTTTCATGACGCAACATCCTCCCATTGTTCGGGGGTATTGCAGTTGACCAGGCAGGCTTCGTCAACGCTTTCCAGCAGCAGCGCGTGCAACTGCAGGCGGCGCTGGAAGGCCTGTACCGAGCGCGGCCCGTCCGCATCATCCAGCATCGCGGCCAGCACGCTACGAGTGGCATTGTCCACATTCAACCGCATGGGAAAGGGATGCCCGTCAAAGATCGTGCATGCGCCCTGCCCCTCGGCAGCCAGCCGTTGCAGCAGCCGTGGCGCCAGCAACGGCGTATCCACCGCTACCACCCAGGCCGGGCTGTCGGGCATCTGCTGCATCACGCTGTGCAGTCCACCCAGGGGGCCGCAGCGCGCTACCTGATCGGGGATGCCGCCGAAGGCCGGATAGTCACCGCTCACCCAGACCCGACCGGCGCCAGCCTGCAGCAGCAGGCCACGCATGTGTTCCAGCAGGGTGCGCCCCTTCCACGGCAGCAGCGCCTTGTCGCGCCCCATCCGGCTGGACAGGCCACCGGCCAGCACGATGCCGTTGATGGCTCCATTCATGGTAGAGCCACGCCATGCGTGGCTGCAGCGGACTCAATGGTGGTGGTCGTGCGCATGGTCATGGGCATGTGCGGGCTCGCTGTCCGCATGGCACAGGCTGCAACCCTCGCTCCACTCGCTGTCGCCGTCCTCGTAATGCTCCTGCTTCCAGATCGGGCACTGGTGCTTCACCACCTCGATCAACTGGCGGCAGGCACGGAACGCCTCGTCCCGGTGCGGGCTGCCCGCAGCCACCACCACCGCCACATCGCCAATGCCCAACCGGCCCTTGGCATGGGCCACATACAGCTTCAGCTTCGGACCGAACGTCGCCTCGACCTCCGCGGCCAAGCGCTTGAACTCGTTCAACACCAGCGGCTCGAACAGGTCGTAGGTGATCCCGGTCACCGGCCGGCCGATATTGACGTCGCGCACCTTGCCGATGAACACATCGATGCCACCGAAACCCGGATCGGACACCGCAGCGATGCCCTCGGCCGGATCGATCGCCGCCTGCGCGCGGTCCACCACCTTGGCGATGATCTTCTCGCTCATCGCTCAGCCCCCGCTTACCGGCGGCAGGATCGCCACCCGGCCATCGTCGGGCAGCGCTTCGTGGTCACGCAGCACGCGTTGCTGGTCGGCGAACGCCGAGTAGTCCAGCAGGCCAGCGCGGAAACCCGGCCAACGCGTCGGCAGCAGCTCGCGCAGCGCCTGGCGCAGATCGGCCACGGTGCCACCGGCCACCTCCACCGCGATCTCGCGGCTGGCATCCAGATCGGAAAACGCACCAAACAACTGCAGATTCACCTGTTTCATCATGACTCCTGGCCCGCCAGCTGCACCGGGTCATGGTGACCCCAGCCCTGCACGCGCACGTAGGTGCCAGCGTTGGCCAGGTCTCCCTCGGCCTCCAGCACCACCCAGGCGTTGGCCTGCAGCATGGACATCAAACGGAACGACTCCTGCCCGGACAGCACGCGCGCACTCAGGCGGCCCTGAGCGTCCACTTCCACCCGCGCACGCGCGTGGAAGCGCAGGCCCGGCGGCTTGCGCACGTCGGCCTGCAGCGGCAACTGCAACACGGTTTCCGGTGCCAGCCCCAGCAGGCGCCGCAGCACCGGCTCGACGAAGAAGCGCTGGCCCACGGCGGCCGACACAGGGTTGCCGGGCAGACCGAAATACAGCGCACCATTAGGCAGCACCGCGAACAACAGCGGCTTGCCGGGGCGGATCGCTACCTTGTGGAACACGATGCGCGCACCACGTCCACGCAGCGCATCGGGAACGAAATCGTAGCGGCCGGCCGACACCGCGCCCGTGCTGATCAGCAGCTGCGCGCCTGCAGCCAGCGCGTCATCCAGCACCGCATTGAACGCGGCCACGTCATCACCCACCGTGCCCTGCCACACCACTTCGGCACCGGCGGCCTGCAGGCGGCCAACCAGATACGGCCGGTTGCTGTCACGGATCTGGCCGGATTCCAGCGTCTGCGCCGCCTCGGTCACCAACTCCTTGCCGGTAGCGATCACTGCCGCCTTCGGCCGCGCCACCACCGCCACCTGGCCCACGCCGATGGCATGCAGCAGGGTGCGCGCATTGATGTCCAGCACCTGCCCGGCCTGCAGCACGCGCTCGCCTTCGCGTACATCCTGGCCGCGCAGGCGCACGTTCTGGCCCGGCTTCACCGTGCCCTTCAGGGCAATGCGGGTCGGGCGTCCTTCCTCGCTGGCGAGGATCTCCACGTTCTCGACCGGCACCACCGTATCCAGCCCAACCGGCATGCGCGCACCGGTCATGATTTCCCAGGCACCCTCGCCGCCTTCGGCACCGGCATCGCCGGCCGCCTGCCAGCCCTGCACCGCGAATTCGGTACCAGCCTCGAACGTCGTGCCCTTGGCGCGCAGCGCGAAACCGTCCATCGCAGAATTGTCGAACGGCGGCAGCGACTGCCCACTGATGATGTCACTGGCCAGAGTGCGGCCGCCGGCCTCATGCAACGGCAGGCGCTCGGCCGGCAGCGGCGTGGCCGCATCCAGCAGGTGCTGCAGGGCTTCGCTATAGGCAATCATCAGTGGCCACCACCATCGACCATCGCCAAAGCGTGGCCCAGCACCGGCGCCAGAATATCGAGGCACTGCGCCGCCGCCTTCGGGCTGCCCGGCAGTGCGAACACCAGCATGTTGCCCAGCTGCACCACCTCGGCGCGGCTCAGCCAGGCCATCGGCGTGTGCTGTGCGCTCAGTGCCCGCACCATCTGCGCCAGGCCATGCACCGGCCGTGCGTTCAAGGAACGCAGCGCCTCCGGGGTCAGGTCACGCGGGCCCAGCCCGGTACCGCCGGTGCACAGGCACAGGCGCACGCCCTCGGCGGCCAGTGCCTGCAGGCGGCCAGCCAACGGCTCGATGCCGTCGGGCAAGATCTCGGCGGCCACGACCTCACCGCCCAGCTTTTTCAGGCCGCTTACCAGGGTTGGGCCGGACACATCCTCATAGGTGCCTTCGCTGGCGCGATCGCTCAGCGTGATCACCGCGCAGGCCGCGCCCTCCAGCCCCTTCGGCGCGCGCGGCTTGAAACGCGCGCGCTCGGCATCGTCCATGCCATCCGGGTGCAGCCACACACCGCGCTTGCCGCCTTCCTTGAACAGCAGGCGGATGCCCTCGATGCGCAGGGCCGGCTCCACCGGCTTGCTCAGGTCGTACAGGGTCAGCAGCGCCGCGTTGACGCCAGCCAGTGCCTCCATCTCCACGCCAGTGCGCGCCTCGCTGGCGCACTCGCACCACACGCGGATCGCCTGCCGTTCCGGTACCGGCGCGCAGAACACCTGCACCAGTTCCAGCGGCAGCGGGTGGCACAGCGGCATCAGCATCGAGGCCATCTTGGCGCCCTGCAGGCCGGCAATCTCGGCCATCACCAGCGCATCGCCCTTGGGCAGGCGGCGCTCGACGATCAGCGGATAGGCCACCGGACCGGCATGCAGCTCGCCGACCGCCACCGCACGGCGGCGGGTGATGCGCTTGTCGCGGACATCGGCCATGTGGAAGGCCGCATTCAATTCCCCACTCATCGTGTTGCTCATCCTCCGATGGAGGCCAGGTGCGGGGTCAGCCCGGTCTGGCCCTGGTGCAGTCCATGCCCGGCCGCTTTCAGGCCAAGCTGTGTGGTGATGCGCGCCAGCAGCGCGTCGTGGTCATCGTCGCTCTGCAGCAGCGGGCGCAGCGGCACGCCGAACTCGCCGAACAGGCACAGCCGCAGGTCACCCTTGGCGGTCACCCGCAGGCGGTTGCATCCCTTGCAGAAGTCACGCGAATACGGGGCGATGATGCCGATGCTGCCGCGATGGTCGGGGTGGCCGAACTCACGCGCCGGGCCGGCATCGGCCGCACGCGGACGCTCGTGCCAGCCGGCCGCCAGCAGCTGTTCGATCACCACGTCGGCGCCCAGGTGGTGGCGCTGGAAATAGGCTTCGTTGTCGCCGGTGCGCATCAGTTCGATGAAGCGCACGCTGAAGGGGCGGTCACGTAGGTAGTCCATCCACTGCGGCAGCTCGTCGTCGTTCAGGCCGCGCAACAGCACCGCGTTGAGCTTGATCGCCGGCAGGCCGAGCGCCTGCGCCAGGGCCAGGCCCTGTTCGATCT
The DNA here is from genome assembly GCF_029842145.1 of Stenotrophomonas sp. GD03794. Taxonomy (NCBI): domain Bacteria; kingdom Pseudomonadati; phylum Pseudomonadota; class Gammaproteobacteria; order Lysobacterales; family Lysobacteraceae; genus Stenotrophomonas; species Stenotrophomonas sp. GD03794. The sequence continues at coordinate 33,279 of NZ_JAOCFV010000034.1, read as the reverse complement.
CCGGCAGGCGGTCATGCCCGGTGATGGTCCTGAAGCGTTCACGCTGCAGGCTGTCCATGCTCACGTTCAGCGCAGTCAGGCCGGCGCGGTGCCAGCCCGGCAGTCGCCGCGGCAGCAGCGTGCCATTGGTGGTGATGGCCACCTTGCGGATGCCCGGCACCGCCGCCACGGTGGCGATGATCTCGTCCAGGTCCTTGCGCAGGCTGGGCTCGCCGCCGGTCAGGCGGATCTTGCTCATGCCCAGCGCCGCGAAGGCACGCACCAGGCGCGCGATTTCATCCACCTGCAGGAAGCGCGGGCGGCCATCGGCCTGGTAACCGTCGGGCAGGCAGTAGCTGCAACGGAAGTTGCAGGCTTCGGTCAGCGACAGGCGCAGGTACGGAAAGCTGCGTCCGAAACCGTCGGTGAGTTGGCTCATGGCTGGTCCACCTTGTTGCTCCACCGTCTTGCCTGTGCCCGGAACGGCCCGGAAACCCTCGTCTGCTGGAACGATTGCCAGAGTACGCGGCAGTCAGTTCCATGGGCATGACTTAAATCAATCGTCTTCGGCCCCGCGCGGCAGGCGTTATGGCAGCATGCGGCTTTCCGTGCAGCGGGCGTGTGACAACCCTCATGATGATGAACGATTTCCAGCAGCTGCTGCACGCCGCAGGCCAGCAGGCTGAACCGCAACGCTTGCTGTTCGTATTCGTGCGCGCCGAGCTGCCCGAATCGCCCACCAGCGACCAGCGCGACCGGCATGATCGCCGCGAGGGCGGCACCCTGTCGCCGGTGCTGTGCGTGGACAAGCTGCCGGCCGAGGTGCCCAGTTTCCTGGCGCTGGCGACCGAATCGACCACCACCGGCATCGAGTGGGACCTGGTGTTCGTGGCGGCGCTGGACGGCCGCGCCGGTTTCGCGCCCAACAGCGATGAAGCCGCTCGCCCGCTGCAGCTGATGGTCAACGCCATCCATGACGGTCAGATCGGCCGCTTCGCCGCCTTCGACCGGGGCGGCGAGCCTGTTCAGTTCTATTGAGCCACCAGCTGCAGGGTCAGGAAGAAGATCACCAGCACGGTGTTCAGCCCCCAGGCCACGGTCAGCCCGCGCGCGGCCACGCCCAGGTTGGGGTTGTGCGCGGTGGGCGCCGCGCGCCACACCGCCGGGATGATCCAGCCGGTATAGAGCAGCAACACGGCGAACACCCCCAGCAGCAGCGACGTGCGCTGGTTGGCCAACGCCCAGAGGGCCACGGCCCACAGAATGTTGCTGGGAATGACGCCCTGCAGCCAGAACACACTCCAGAGCCGTGAACGCCCCGGGGTATCGGGCGCCGGGTGCAGGGAAGCGGTGGCAGTCATAAGTCTCCTTCTGGTTAGGAAACGTGCCGGACCAGCCTGCGCTTGGTGGCTGGGAACGTCAACCCGAGTCGCACGTCACGCTTTGGCGCCGGTGGGGCCCAGCGACGCTCGACTCAGGCTCGCGCGGAGCCTGTCGCCATCGCCCCGCCCAACCCGCGCCCTTCCCTCCCCCAACCTCGACGTCTGTCGCAGATTGCACGGTGCGGGCGGATCACCGCGCCAGCCCGCGCTGGCGGTGCTTAACAGCGTGGGAGAATGCCGAAAGCGTCTCCAATCGAGTGATGTTTGCAACTCTTCTGATTGGCATTGCACAGCGCCAGGGGCTCAGATGGCGCGCCACCGGAAAAGGGTGGCCGGGCTTCGAATCCCGTGTTGGCTTTGAGTAAGTGCGCTTGCCAACCGGCGTCACCATGCGTGGCGCCGGTTGGCAATCCGTCTGCCGGCTATGGCGGGCGGTGCGTTGGGGGCGTTCGCGCCCGCCGGCTTGAGGCCAACCCGGATTCGAACCACGTACCGCCCGCCACCTTTCGGGTGGCGGCTACCGATTGCCCTGCACGGAGCCTTGCCATGAACAAATCCAACTTCCCGCACCTGCACGCCGACCACGGCACCACCCACGACGACGGTTCGCCACAGGCTGCGCCTGCAGTGGACAGGAACACCTTCATTGCCAATCTCAACCGTATCGGCTCCGGTGCGGCGGCCGATGGCCAACCCTGGCCGGAGCGGCATCAACTCCCCGGCCGCGGCCTGGCCCTGGCCGATGCCGATTGCGCGTTAAGTGGATTGCGGGTGGTGCTGGAAATGCTGCTGGCGGCGGAGCGCACCCGCCAGAATGGCGAACCCGAGCAATACGTGGGCGACCGGGTGATGGAGGGGTTGGTCATGGCCTGTCAGTCGTTGTGCGCGCAGGCGGTGGGGCGGTTGCAGCCTGAAGGCTGATCGGCACCCGCTATCCGGAAGCGGTGATGGGCGCCCATGCACTGCAGGAAACGGTGATGCTGATCGACCAACGCAGTCAACACGTGGCGACCTGAGCGGGCAGCCACCACCGCAACTGAGTCACTGGCGGTGTGCTGCCCGCCATGCCGGCCACGCTTCAGCGATCACGCTCACTGCCGACCTCAGGAACAACAAGGCGATCACTGCGCCGACGACAATATCCGGCCAACCGCGCCCGGTCATGGCCACGCCACCTGCGGCCACCAGCACCCCCAGGTTCGCGGCCACGTCATTGCGCGAGCACTCGAACGTGCTCTTCATGTTGATGTTCAACCTGCGGAAACGCCACAGCAGCGCCACGCAGGTGAGGTTCGCCACCAGGGCAATGCCACCGAACACCAGCATCAGCGTGCTGGACGGTGGCACCCCGTTGACCAGCTTTCCGGCCACTTCGAACACGATGAACACGAAGAAGGCCAGGATCAGCAGGCCCTTGGCCAGCGCCGCGCCCGCTTCCCAGCGCGCGCCCCGGTTTACCGCCCACAGGCTCAGGCCATAGACGATGGCATCTCCCAGCATGTCGACCGCATCGGCCTGCAGGGCACTGGATCGCGCGGCAAGGCCCGCGCCGAACTCGATGAAGAACATCGCCAGATTGATTGCCAGCACCGCTACCAGCACCCGCCGCTGGGCGCTGTGCAGCGCTATCGATGCCAGCTCCTGGCGCTTGTGGCCGCAGCACTGGTCCATGGGGGCGCTCCGCCGGGCGTGCCCGGGCTTGAAATGAAAGGGAGCTGCCTTTATCAACCTTGTAGCCCCTACAAGGTCAAGCCCATGACAGCCCCACTTACCATCGGCCAACTGGCCCGCCACACCGGCACCAAGGCAGAGACCATCCGCTATTACGAAAAGATCGGGCTGCTGCAGCCGCCGTTGCGTTCGCAGGGCAACTACCGCTGCTACGGCGCGCAGGATCAACGGCGGCTGGCATTCGTGCGCCGTGCGCGCGAGCTGGGGTTCGCCATCGAGCAGATCCGCGAACTGATCGCCTTCGGCGAACAACGCGAGCACCAGTGCAGTTCGGTGGATGACGTGGTGAAGGCACACATTGCCGACATCGCGCGCAGGATTGACGACCTGCAGGCGTTGCAGGGCGAACTGCAGCGGATGATCGGCAACTGCCCCGGCGGGCGCGTGGCCGACTGCCGGGTACTGGAAGCCCTGCAGCCTGCGCCGGCTAGCTGAGCAGGAACCGCACGCGATTCGGCACCCGCCTTAGACGCCGGTCGCTCCCGCCGCTTGCGCCAGCTCCGCCGCCAACGCATCGCCCTTGCGCTCGCTGTAACGGTCCACGAGGTAGTCGGCGCGGCCGCGGGTGAGCAGCGTGAACTTCACCAGTTCTTCGACCACATCCACCACGCGATCGTAGTAGGGCGAGGGCTTCATCCGTCCGTCTTCGTCGAACTCCTGCCAGGCCTTGGCCACCGACGACTGGTTGGGAATGGTCAGCATGCGCATCCAGCGGCCCAGTACCCGCAACGTATTGACCGTGTTGAACGACTGCGAACCGCCGCAGACCTGCATCACCGCCAGCGTCCTGCCCTGGGTCGGCCGCACGCTGCCGTCTTCCAGTGGCAGCCAGTCGATCTGGTTCTTGAACACGCCGGTCACCGTGCCGTGCCGCTCCGGGCTGACCCACACCTGTCCTTCCGACCAGTGCGACCACTCGCGCAACCGCTGCACTTCCGGATGCCCCTTGTCCACGCTGTCCAGCAGCGGCAAGGCATGTGGATCGAACACGCGCGTTTCGCAGCCCAGATGCTGCAGCAGGCGTTCGGCCTCCAGTGCCAGCTTGCGGCTGAACGATTGCGGCCGCAGTGAGCCGTACAGCAGCAGGATGCGTGGCGGCCCCTGGCGTTCGGCGGCCAACCGCTGGTGATCCGGCTGGGGAAGCGAGGCTTGCCTCAGATGGGGCAGCAAAGGACTTGTGATTGGCTTATTCATTCGACTATTCTAGAAATATGGAAACATCAAATGCAATCGCCGCGCTCACCGCACTCGGCCACGCCACCCGCCTGGCAGCCTTCCGCCTGCTGGTCGAAGCCGGCCCGGCCGGTCGCATGGCCGGCGACATCGCCGCAGCGCTCCAGGTTCCTCCCGCCACCCTCAGCTTCCACCTGAAGGAACTGGTACAGGCCGGCCTGGTCGAGAGCGAGAGCCAGGGCCGCCACGTCTGCTACCGCGCGAATTTCAGCGCAATGACCGGCCTGATCGAGTACCTCACGCACAACTGCTGCGCCGGTTCGCCCAGCGAACAATGCACCCCGTCAGGCAATCCCTGCAGCTGCTGATTCGGAAACGCCACCATGTCCCGCTCCATCCTGTTTCTCTGCACCGGCAACAGCGCCCGCAGCGTGCTGGCCGAAGCCACCCTGCGCGCATGGGGCGGCGACCGCTTCACGGCCTTCAGTGCCGGCAGCCACCCGACCGGCCAGGTCAATCCGTTCGCGCTTGCACAGCTGCGCGCCGAAGGCATCCCGATCGCGGGACTGCGCAGCAAATCCTGGGACGAGTTCACCGACGCGGCTCCGATGGATCTGGTGATCACCGTCTGCGATGCGGCGGCAGCGGAAGCCTGCCCCGTGGTGTTCGGTGATTTCATCCGCAGCCATTGGGGCCTGCCGGACCCGGCCGAGGTAGAGGGCAGCGATGCCGACAAGGCTGCCGCCTTCGCCCATGCGCATGCCATCGTGAAGGCACGCGTGCAGGCCCTGCTGGCGCTGCCCGGGCACGTGTGGCAAGACCGCGGAATGCTGCAGCGGGCACTGGACCAGATCGGCCACCTGCTGCCGGCAGCGCGCACGCCATGAGCACAGCGGCACCCATGGGCCTGTTCGAGCGCCACCTGACGCTCTGGGTCGCGCTGTGCATCATCACCGGCACGCTGCTCGGGCACTTCCTGCCAGGTGCTTTCGCCTCCCTGGCGGCGGCTGAAATGGCCAAGGTCAACCTTCCGGTGGCGGTGCTGATCTGGCTGATGATCATTCCGATGCTGCTGAGGGTGGATTTCGGTGCGATGCGCCAGCTGGGGCAGCACTGGAAAGGCATCGGGGTGACGCTGTTCATCAACTGGGCGGTGAAGCCGTTCTCGATGGCGCTGCTGGGCTGGCTCTTCCTGCGCCACGTCTTTGCGGACTGGCTGCCCGCCGGCCAGATCGACAGCTATATCGCCGGCCTGATCCTGCTGGCCGCCGCGCCTTGCACGGCCATGGTGTTCGTGTGGAGCAATCTGTGCCGCGGCAATGCCAACTTCACACTGAGCCAGGTGGCACTGAACGACGCGATCATGGTGGTGGCCTATGCGCCGGTGGTGGCGCTGCTGCTGGGGCTGTCGGCCATCACCGTACCGTGGGATACGTTGCTGCTGTCGGTCGGCCTGTACATCGTGGTGCCGGTGCTGGTGGCCGCGTTGCTGCGCCGCTGGATCCTGTCACGCCATGGCCAGCCCGGGCTGCAGGCGGCGCTGCGCCGGCTGGGGCCACTGTCACTGTCGGCACTGCTGCTGACGCTGGTGCTGCTGTTCGGGTTCCAGGGCCAGCAGATCGTGCAGCAGCCGCTGGTGATTGCGGTGATCGCGGTCCCGATCCTGATCCAGGTCTATTTCACCTCCGGCCTGGCCTACCTGCTCAACCGGCGCCTGGGTGTGGCGCACTGCGTGGCCGGGCCGTCGGCACTGATCGGCGCCAGCAACTTCTTCGAACTGGCGGTGGCGACGGCCGTGGGCCTGTTCGGTGTCCACTCCGGCGCGGCGCTGGCTACGGTGGTGGGGGTGCTGATTGAAGTGCCCGTGATGCTTTCGGTGGTGAAGATCGTGAACCGCTCACGCAACTGGTATGAGGCGCGCGAGCGCGCTTGAGGCGGCCATGCCGGAGGCGGCGGCGTCGCGCCCGAGCCGCCAGTTGCAGCGCAGTGGAAAGCGCCCTGCTGCGAAGGTGACAGTTCAGAAGTCCGTTCACGTTCCTTGATCCATACTCCACGGCACCACGCCGCATGCAGCGGCAAAGCCCGGAGGTTGCGATGAACACCGCACGCTTGTTCGCCATTGCGTTGACCACGGCTGCCGCGCTGGCCGTGGCACCCGCCTTCGCTGATCCGCCGCACCATGCGCGCGGCAACGGGCCACCGCCGCACGCCGGTGGCCCGCACAACCGTGATGCACCGCCGCCGGGCTGGCAGAAGAAGGCCTGGCGTCGCGGCGAGCGCCTGCCATGGGCGGAAGTGGACCGCCGCTACTGGGTGGACGACTACGCGCGCTATCACCTGCGCGAGCCGGGCCGCGACCGGCGCTGGGTGCGCCAGTCCGATAACGAGTACCTGTTGGTGGAGATCGCCACCGGCTTGATCATCGACGCGCTGCATCGCTGAAGCGACTTGCAGCTTCTCCACACGCGGCGAATTACCCCTGCGATGCGGCCCGGCGTTCATGCTGGGCCGCAATGAGATGTTCCCGCACATCAACACCGCGGCAAAGAGCCCGATCACCAAAGAGCAGGCGGATGGATATCTCCCGTGTGCTCAGCCTACGGTGATGTCCAGCGCGACGTTGCGAGCACGCGATCAGAAGCATCCAGCTCCACCGACCAGGCTTCGGTATCCAGGCCCAACCGGTTCTCATACCACCATCGCTGCGCACAGCGACCACTGCATCCACTGCTTGCATAACAGGTAAAGGGAATACCGGCGTGCTCCACCACGTCAGGTTGCCCCAGCGCCCGAATGACCTGTGCCCTGCCCCCCGACCGGGACCACGGCAAGCGCATGGCAATGCCTCGCCGAGATCGCCGAGCAACCGGCAATGTACGCCACGGACAGGCCGGCACCGGCCTGTTGCGCCGCCCAGCATCCGTGCTAGCGTGCGCCGTCAAACTCTCCATGAGGTGCAGGATGCGCAATGGAATGCGATGTGGCCTGGTCATGGCCTGCATGGCCCTCACGGCGGCCACGGCGGCCGCATCGCCGGCTGCAACGCCCGGTGATCGCAGCCAGGACTTCGTGCAGACACAGGCGATCGCCGCGCGCTGCCAGAAGACGCTGCCCGGCCTGGAACTGCAGTTGCAGGAGGGCCGCCAGCACTGGCTGTCGACGCTCGACGCTGCGCAGCGGCAGGCGGCCGAGGCTTATGCCGGCAGCAAGGAAGGCAAGGCGCTGGAAAAAGGCGTGGAGCGGGATGCCTCCCGCGCCTTCGGTCGCAATACCTTGTCCGCCGCGGCGACCTGCGTTGGCCTGCTCGCCGAATATGGCCCGGCTCATCCGCTGCCTGCCGGAACGGCAATGCCGGCCGACCGGGTGCAGCACTACATGCTGCACTTCGCGCCGATGGCGCTGGCCCGGCTGCAGTGCGCACGCCTGGAGGGCATCGACGTGACAGCCCAGCCCGATGGTTCGGAAACCTGGCAGTACCGGGCCTGCGGCCGGACCGAATCCGTTCGCATGGCCCCGCTCGGACAGAGCTGGTCGATGAGCGATGCGGACCGGAATCGCCTGTTCGACGCGCTGACCCGATAGGTCCGACGGCATTCCACGGGGACGCAAGGACGATGTTTGCACTCGCCAACTGGACCAGGATGCGATCCATCCTTCCATTGACGGTCTGCACGGCGCTCAGCGCCTGCGGACTGGTGATGGACAGTTCGTTCGACACCCTGCAGCAGGCCATCGACGCCGACAGGGTGAACAAGGGATGGATTCCCGATTGGGTGCCCCACGAAGCGACCAACCTGCGTGAAGTACACGATCTGGATTCAAACACCAGCGCGCTGGCGTTCACCAAGCCCCGTGTGGTGCTGCTGAAGTTGCCTGCCGATTGCCAAGCGACCACATCCGGCGACAGCGATCCTGTTGCGTTCGATCGATCCTGGTGGCCGGGTGAGGGGGCGCTCAACGGGTCGTACAGGATTTTTCGCTGCACGCCAGAGCTCGGGAAATCGGTTTTCGTGGCGGTGAGCAGAAACGAAGACCGCGTGCTTTTCTGGCGGGCGTACCCGCGCTGATGCGCTTGCGCAGCCATTCTTCCCATCAGGATTCACCGATGTCCATCACACATGCACGCTTCGCCGCCCTCGCCCTCCTCCTCCCGGCGTGCCTGCCGGCCTACGCCGCGAAGAACGCTCCCGCCGACGTCAAAGCGATCGAACAGGTGGTCGAATCCTTCCGCACCTCGCTGATCAACAAGGACAAGCCGACCTACATGGGCCTGTTTTTCTCCGACAAACCGGAAGACATCGGCTGGCAGTTTGTCTCCGAGGATGTGCGCCTGCAGGACATCCGCAAGGCCAAGCCCGATGCGATCAAGGCACGGCGGATTCCCACCAACAACTTCATCGCGCTGATCGACGGCGTCGTTGCGTCGCCGAAACCGAAGGAGGAGACATTCTCCAACACGAAGATCGAGACGGATGGCGATGTGGCCTCGGTGTCGTTTGACTACAGCTTCCAAGACGATGGAGTGAAGGCCAACTGGGGCAAGGAAATGTGGCAGCTGATCCGCACCGAACAGGGCTGGAAGATCTTCTCGGTGATCTATTCGATCCGCGATTCACGCAGCCCGGCCGAATGAGTGATCTGTCAGACTGGTGCCCACCGTTCGTCCCTGCCAGCCAGACCCGATGACCCGGATTGCCGACCTCAACGCCGACCAGCTCGCCCACCACGCGCTCAACATCTTCATCGCCCAGGGCCGCCATGTGGAAGGCGCCCGCGTGATCTACCGTGCGCTGCAACTGGACCCGCATCATCCCGGTGCGCTGCGCTGCCTGAGCGATTTCCTGGCCCACCAGGGCACCGAGCCCTTCGCGGCGGTGACGCTGGAACACGCTCTGTCCGGTGCCGTTCCACTGGATGACGATGCGCGCCGGATGCTGGATGACCTGCGTTTCCTCGACATCTGGTCCTGGGGATTTTCTCGGCACGTCTCCGGCGAAGCCAACCTCAGCGGCGAAGCGTTCAAGAACCGCGAGGATTTCGTGTTCGATGGCCCGGCCTATGCGGCCTTCCTCAACACGGTGACCGAGCCGGCCGGTTCGTTGCAGGGCGCCTTCCAGGCCGCAGTCCGTATCTGCGGGTTGATGTCGGGCCTGCTGCGCCATCCGCAGAAGGACAATCCAGCGTTCGATGATGTGCTGCGTTCCTCCGCCTTCATCGAGACCGAGGCATACCCGGCATGGCTGGCCTCGCCGACCGACCATCTGGATGCCCTCGACCAGGCCATCCAGGCGCAGCGCCAGGCCGGCTGAAGGAAAATCCAACGGGCGTCCGACGCTTTCCCGACGCCCGCCTGCACATCCTGTCGTGAGGTCAATTCATGGCAGAACCCGCATGCAGCCACCTCACCCCAGGGACAGCGGCAAGTACCCGCATGGCAAGACCGGCCTTCGCCGCATCTTCCACACGCTGATCCATTCGCGCGACGGCTTCATCGCCACCTTCCGTGGCGAAGCGGCCTTCCGGCAGCTGTTGCTGCTGCATGCGCTGCTGATGGTCGCGGCGTTCGTGCTGGACATCAGCACGATCGAGCGGGCCGTGGTGCTGGCCGTCTGCTTCATCAGCCTGCTGGTGGAGCTGCTCAACTCGGCCATCGAAGCGGTGGTCGACCGCATCTCGCTGGACCACCACCCGCTGTCCAAGAACGCCAAGGACATGGGCAGCGCCGCCCAGACCACCGCGCTGCTCATGGTCGGCACGGTGTGGGGCGTGATCCTGCTGGGCTAGGTCACACCCAAGCCGCCGGATGTGACCCAACGCTACCCTGCGCTGATGCGTTACTGGGCGGCCAGGGCGAAATCCAGACCCGCGCATACCGCTGCCACCTGGGCGTCGTTGCATTCCTGCGGGTTGGTGCGCGGGCTGTCCGGGTAGACCTCGGTGGTGGTGGCAAAGCGTGCGTCGGTGAAGCCGGCGCAGGCGCCGATCGAGCGCGACTCGCCCCAGACCACGCCCGGTGACTGCAGCGGCAGGCCGACCAGGTTGCCTTCGGCGTCGGCCGGGGCGATGTGGGTGACCGGGGCAACGGCGGTGATCAATGCCTTCTGGAATTCCGCCTGCGGATCTTCGCTGTTGCCGATCACGTAGAAGCCATCCGGAATGGTGTCGCGCTCGAACGGCTTGCCGTCGCGGGCGCAGCGCGCTGGATCGAACTCGTGCAGGTCGCTGTCGGTGGTCTCGTGCAGGTCCAGGTGCACCAGCAGGTTCGGCTTGCGCTCAGCCACCCAGCGCATCAGCGCGGCGGCCTCTTCGATCTGGCCACCGTCACGGAAGCTGCGGTTCGGGTCGATGGCATCCGGGTTCCAGCGCTGGATGCGCTCGTAGCCCCACGGGCTGACGCACGGCGCCACGATCAGGTTCAGCCGGCCCAGGTAACGCTCGGCCTGCTGCTCCAGGAACTGCAGGGCGCCATGCACGCCGCTGGTCTCGTAACCATGCACGCCGCCGGTGATCAGCGCGGTCGGCAACGCCGGGTTCCAGTCGTGGTTGACCACGGCGAACAGCGGGTAATGGTCCGGCGCATAGTCCAACTGGCCGTACTGGATCACGTCGAAGCTGTCGTCCAGGCGTTCAAGGGCGGCCACCACGTCGTCATGGTAGCTGCGCTGGCGCTGCTGGCGGGCCCGCCACTGTGCGCGTTCCGCGTCGCCCCAGGGCTGTCCGGGGGTGCCGATCGGGTAGAACTGCGCAACAGTCATTGGGGAACTCCAGGGGTCGAACGGATGGGTGCAGCCGGTCATTCTAAGCCTTGTCGCGCCTGCGGGTCCCCTCCCCCGGCCCCGCCTTCATCCAGCCAAGGTCATCTGGTTGTAAAATCAACGGTTTTTGGCCCCTCACCCCTTGATGGCGAAAGCAGCGCAGCCGGTCCTGGGTGGACCGGAATTCCTCCGCCTGCTCGCCCGTCTCAGCGACGGCGCGATGCCGGCCAGCAGTCCCGCCCTGACCGATCGCCTCGGCCAGTGGGTGGACTGGAGCCGTGCCGTGGCCCTGTCCGGGGCCTTGGGCGGGCGCCTGCCCGAGCCGGGTGAGGCCACCGAAGCGGCCGGGGATGTGCTGGACGACTGCGCCCAGGCCCATGCCAGCCTGCTGGCCTCGATCAGCGAGGATGCCGAGGCCGAGCGCCTGCTCGACCTGGCCGAAGCCGCCGCCGCACCGAACTTCGCCTCGCTGCGCCAGCGCTACCGGGTGCTGCAGCAGGCGATCCAGACCGCCACCGGACGCCTGCGCGGCCGCCTGCGCGACCAGCTGGTGCAGGTTTCACCCGAGCTGGCACGGCTGGCCGAGGTCGATGCGGTAATGGAGCAGACCCTCACCCCGCGCGAGCACAGCCTGCTGGCCACTGCGCCGGCAGTGCTCAGCGCCCGTTTTGAACGCGTGCACGGCCAGCCCGGCTGGCGCGCGGCCTTCCGCCATGACATGCGCACCCTGCTGCTTGCCGAGCTGCAGCTGCGCTTCCACCCGATCGAAGGGCTGCAAGACGCCCTGCGCTCCCACTGACCGGAACACCATGTCCAGAACTGCTTCCCATGTCGTTGTTTTCCTTGTCGGCCTGCTGGCCGTGTGCTGGATCGGCATTGGCTACGTTTCGGTGCATCCGCTGGGTGCAGCGGTGGCGGCGATCATCGCGGCCTGCTACATCGCCGGTGGCGTGGAGCTGTACCGTTACCGCCAGGCCAGCAACGGCCTGCGCAGCGCACTGAGTGACCTGTCCAGCGCGAAGGAAAGCCTGGCCCCCTGGCTGGAGCGCGTGCCGATGGGCCTGCGCAACGCCGTGCGCCTGCGCGTGGAAGGCGAGCGCACCGCCCTGCCCGCGCCGGTACTGACCCCGTACCTGGTTGGCCTGCTGGTGCTGCTGGGCATGCTCGGCACCCTGCTGGGCATGATGGACACCCTGCGCGGCACCGGCCTGGCCCTGCAGAGCGCGACCGACATGGCCGCCATCCGCGGCTCGCTGGCCTCGCCCGTGCAGGGCCTGGCCGTGGCATTCGGCACCTCGATCGCCGGTGTGGCCAGCTCGGCCATGCTCGGCCTGCTGGCAGCGCTGCTGCGCCGTGACCGCCTGCAGGCCGTGCAGCAGCTGGACCGTGCCATTGCCGGCGACCTGCACCCGTACTCGCAGGCCTGGCAGCGCGCCGAGTCGCTGCGACTGCTGCAGGCACAGTCCGCCGCGCTGCCGGCGCTGGTCGACCGCCTGCAGGCGATGACCAGCACCTTCGAACAGCACAGTGCGGCCGCCAATGAGCGCCTGCTGGCCGGCCAGGCCGAGTTCCTGACCCAGAGCCAGGCGCTGCAGGAACGCCTGGCGGTCTCGCTGCAGCAGTCGCTGCGCGAAGGCGCCGAGGCCAGCGCCGCCGCCATCGGTGGCGCGCTGCAGCCGATGGCCGAAACCACGCTGGCCGGCCTGGCCCACCATGGTGAGGCGCTGCATGCCCGTGTCGAGCAGGCGGTGCAGCAGCAGTTGTCTGGCCTGAGCGACGGTTTCGAGCGCAGCCGCGTCGCCACCGAAGCCAGCTGGGCCAAGGTGGTGAGCGAGCAGACCCAGGCACAACAGGCGCTGGTGAGTGATCTGCGCCAGCACCTGCAGGCCTTCAGCGACGGCCAGGGCACGCAGGCCGAAGCACTGGTCGCGCGCATCGGCGAGCGCCTGCAAGCCGATGCCAACGGCAATGCCGAGGCCTGGCGCGCCGCCGCCGAACAGCAGCAGGCGTTGAATACCGCGCTGGTCGAACGCCAGCAGCAGGCGTTGCTGGACGCCAGCGAGCATCTGGACGCGCGTGCGCAGGCGCTGCTGCAGGCACTGGAACAGCACCACAGCGCCAGCCAGGCGCTGCTGCAGGATCACGAACTGCAGCGTTCGCAGGATTGGCAGGCCGCGCAGGCCGCCGCCGCCACCGCGCACGCCGAACTGCAGGCCCGCCTGGACAGCCGCGAGCAGCAGCGCCAGGCGCGCTGGGATGCGGTCAGCGCCGAACTGCAGCAGGCCCACGCCGCGCTGCAGACCCAGCTGGAGGCCGGCGACGAACAGCGCCTGCAGCGCTGGAGCGATGCCCTGCAGCACGTTTCCACGGAGCTGGCCGAACGCCTGCAGGCCAACGGCGAACGCCTGGCCGCGCAGCAGCAGCAAATCTGCGACACGCTGGCGGCCACCGCACAGCAGATCGGCGAAAACGGTCGCGCCCAGGCCAGTGCCACGCTGGCGGAAGTGTCCACCCTGCTGCAGACCGCGGCCGCTGCACCGAAGGCCGCCGCCGACGTCATCAACGAGCTGCGCAGCACGCTCTCCGAGAGCCTGGTGCGCGACAACGCGATGCTGGAAGAACGCGGCCGGCTGCTGGCCACCGTGCAGACCCTGCTGGATGCGATCAACCATGCCTCGCACGAACAGCGCACCGCCGTGGACGCGCTGGTCGGTGGTTCGGCCGAGCTGCTGGAACGCGTCGGCAACCGCTTCACCGACCATATCGCCGCCGAGACCGGCAAGCTGGATGGCATTGCCGCAGCGCTCAGCGGCAGCGCCGGTGACGTCGGCCAACTGGCTGGCGCCTTCGGCGACGCGGTTGCGCAGTTCGGCAGCGCCTCCACCGAGTTGTCCGGCCGCCTGGAACAGATCGGCGGCGCACTGGATGCCTCGCTGGCCCGCAGCGACGAGCAACTGGCCTACTACGTGGCGCAGGCACGCGAGGTGGTCGACCTCAGTCTGCTGTCGCAGAAGCAGGTGATGGAAGAACTGCAGCAGCTGGCCGCGCGCCGCGGCAAGGCCGGCAGCGCATGAGCGACGAGCTGGAGGTCGATGGCGGTTCGCACGCCCCGATCTGGGCCGCCTTCGGCGACCTGATGTCGGTGCTGCTGGGCGCGTTCGTGCTGATACTGGTCGGTGTGGTTGCCGTGCAGCTGGAGCTGTCGCAGCGACTGGACCAGGAAGTGAAGCAGCGCCAGGCCGAAGCCAAGCGCCTGCAGACCCTGGAACAGGCGCTGGCGGGCCCGCTGGCCGCCGGTCGCGTGACCCTGGTCGATGGACGCATCGGCATCAGTGGCAGCGTGTTGTTTGCACTGAACTCGGACCAGCTGCAGCCGGAAGGCCAGGAGCTGCTGCGCAGCCTGGCTGCGCCGCTGGCCGCCTACCTGGGCACGCGCGAAGAGATCCTGATGGTCAGCGGCTTCACCGATGACGCGCCGGTGCGCGAAGGCAACCGGCGTTTCGCCGACAACTGGGAGCTGTCGGCACAGCGTTCGCTGACCGTGACCCGCACGTTGATTGCCGATGGCGTACCGGCTGACGCGGTATTCGCCGCCGCGTTCGGCAGCGAGCAGCCGGTCAGCTCCAATGCCAGCGAAGACGGCCGCGCGCGCAATCGTCGCGTGGAAATCGCGCCGATTCCCAAGCCCAGGGCCCCGGATGCCAAGTAAGCCGCCCGCACTGGAGGGCCTGCGCGCACTGGTGCGCGACCTCGATGCGGGGTCGCGCTCGCTGCCGCATTACCCGCAGGTGCCGATGCTGCAGCAGGTGCAGCGCGAGTGGTCGGAGCTGCGCAGCGAGCTGCAGGTACGCCGTTCGCTGCGCACCGAAGCCCCCGCCGACGGCGGCCCGCTGAACTCGGCGGTGCTGGTGCAGCGCATGCTGGACACGATGCAGTCGACGAGCCCCGGTTACCTGCGCCACTTCATCGACTACGTGGACACCCTGTCCTGGTTGCAGGCACTGCAGGATGGCGCCGCCAGCGGCGGTGATACCGCGAAGCCGAAGCGCACGCGCAAGCCGCGCTGAACACCGATTGGTAGTGCCGGCCGCTGGCCGGCAGCTGCACATTGCCAGATGGGTCCACGTGGCTGCCGGCCAGCGGCCGGCACTACCCGTCGTGGTAGGCGCCTCACAACAACTGAACATGTCACCAGACAGTCATCTGTCTAGCGCACCATTTTCACGTTGACCCACGGCGCCTGCAGCGCCCGCTGGTCGCATCGGTTGTCTCCCCTTTTGAACTCCATGAGCTCCGCGCCCGTGCGGTGGCTCGTACCTGCCTGAGTGTCCGTAACATGACGAAGACTTTGTTGGCCGCTGCGCTGTCGATCGCGCTCGCTCCCGCGGCCTGGGCGCAGGATGCTGCCTCGACCTCCAGCACGCCCTCCGCGACCAACCTCGATGCAGTCTCTGTGATCGGCAGCGGTGAAGCGCGCCAGGTGCAGCGCATCACCCGCGAGAACCTCGACATCCTGCCGCCAGGCACCAGCCTGCAGAAGACGCTGAACCTGCTTCCGGGTGTCAACGCGCAGTCGGCCGATGCGCTGGGCACCAACGAGCAGTCGATGACCCTCAGCCTGCGCGGCTTCAACTCCACCCGTCTCGGTTACACACTGGATGGCGTGCCGCTGGGCGATGGCGCGTACAACAACTACAACGGCCTGACCATCAACCGTGCGCTGATCAGCGAGAACATGGCCGGCGCCGAACTGGCGGTGGGCATCGGCAGCCTCGGCACGCCGTCCACCAGCAACCTCGGCGGCACCATTTCCTATACCTCCGACCGCCCGGCGCAGGAACTCGGCGGCCGCGTGGTGCAGACCTTCGGCAGCGATGCCAACCGCCGCACCTTCGTGCGCGTGGACAGCGGCGAGTACAACGGCTTCTCCGGCTACGTCTCCGGCATGAATGCCGTCTCCGATCTGTGGAACGACCAGACCGCCTACAACAAATCCATCACCAAGCAGTTCAACGCCAAGGGCGTGTGGAACTTCGGCCGCGGCCAGATCACCGGCTTCGTCGATACCTCGCGCACCACCCAGGCCGACTACTTCTACCTGTCCAAGGACGAGATGTCGCGCGGCCTCGGCTGGGACTGGGGCGGCTACGCGCCGGACTGGAACAAGGCGGTGGCCAAGGCCTACTGCAACACCGCCAGCTTCAATGCGAAGAAGTGCGACAACAGCGGCCCGGACAAGGATGCCGACGGTGCCTTCACCGCCGGCCAGATCCTGCGCGATGACAACCTGTACTACCTGGCCGGCGACTTCTTCCTGGCCGATGGCTTCAGCCTGCGGGCGCTGGCCTACCACCACGATGACCGTGGCGAAGGCCACAACTGGAACAGCGGCGCGTGGTCGAACAAGGGCACCGCGCAGGAGATCCCGATCATCTTCCGCAACACCATCTACACCATCGACCGCGATGGCGGCACGCTGTCGTTCGACTGGGAGCTGGGCGCACACCGCATCGAAGGCGGCGTCTGGTACGAGCGCAACACCAGCAGCGCCGAGCGCTACCAGACCGCCGTGGACGGCCCGCGTGACCTGAGTGGCATGAACACCCTGCCCTCCGATGTCGGCGTGTTCGCCCAGCGCACCCGCTGGAAGACCCACCAGTTCTTCCTGAAGGACACCTGGCGCCTGCTCGATGACCGCCTGACCCTGGAGTTCGGCGCCAAGAGCCTGCACGCCACCTCCGATGCACAAGCACTGCCGGGCGATGCGAAGACGCCGATCTCGCCGACCTCCAACAACCAGTTCGCCACCGGTTCGTTGAAGGCCAGCAAGAATTTCCTGCCCAGCATCGGCGCCAACTTCCGCCTGACCGAGCACCACGAGATCTTCGCCAGCTACGCCGAGAACATCGCCATGTTCCAGGGCGGCTTCAAGCTGGGCCCGCAGGCGGTCAGCCAGGCCACCTGGAATGCGCAGGGCAACCTGAAGCCGGAGGAGTCACGCTCGCTGGAAGCCGGCTACCGCTTCGTCACCGATACCCTGCAGGCCTCGATCGCGGCCTACAGCGTGCGCTTCGACAACCGCCTGCTGCA
The DNA here is from genome assembly GCF_029842145.1 of Stenotrophomonas sp. GD03794. NCBI lineage: Bacteria > Pseudomonadati > Pseudomonadota > Gammaproteobacteria > Lysobacterales > Lysobacteraceae > Stenotrophomonas > Stenotrophomonas sp. GD03794. Next base: position 16,169 of record NZ_JAOCFV010000034.1, on the reverse strand, counting down.
GTACAACCCCTGTGACTCGCGCCAGCCGGTCGGCCCGACCTGCGGCAACCGCTTCTACAACGTCGGCGGCGTCGACAGCCGTGGCGCCGAGCTGACCGTGCTGTGGACCCCGAACGAGCACTTCAGCTGGTACACCTCGGCCTCGCTGAACCGTTCGACCTACGCCTCCAACTACGTGCAGGCCGGTGTCGAGCAGCAGATCAAGGGCAGGATCCAGACCGACACGCCCAAGCAGCTGCTGGCCACCGAGATCACCTGGCGCGACAACGGCTGGTTCGCCAGCCTGCGTGGCAAATACACCGGCGAGCGCTTCTACACCTACACCAACGACCAGGGCTTCGGTGGCTTCACCGTGTTCGATCTGGCCGGTGGCTATGACTTCGGCCAGGTCGGCTTCGCCAAGGGCATGCGCCTGTCGTTCAACGTGACCAACCTGACCAACAAGCGCTACGCCAGCAACCTGGATTCGAGCGTGTTCGCGCCCAGCGACCCGGCCGGCAAGCTGTATGTGTTCCATGCCTCGGCACCGCGCCAGGTGTTCGGTACGATCGACCTTCGCTTCTGATTGACCGCCCGGAGTCCACCGATGCTCGCGACCGCCCTGCTGCTGGCCACCCTCTCCGCAAGCGGATACTCCGCCCCGCACGAGGCCGCTGGCACACCGCCACGCACCCTGCAGTTGGGCGGTCGTACTTACGTGGATAAAGGCCTGGTCGCCGCCGGGCGGCTGCCGGCGGGCACGGTGGACTTCCTCGGCGATACGCTGGGCTCGTTCTCGTCGCTGGCAGTACAGCCTGGCACCTGGAAGCGCACCGCCAGCGGCTACGAAGGCGTACTGTGGACCCTGCCCGACCGCGGCCGCAACGACCCCGAGGCTGGCCTGTTCTACGACTACGCCGGCCGCGTGGAGCGCATGCAGCTGCGCATCGACATTGCCCCAGGCAAGCCCGGTGCGCTCGGCGCGCTGACGATGGTGCCGGACAAGGGTGTGGTGCTGAAGGACTTCAACGGGCAGCCGTTCACCGGTGCCGACCCGGGTGAGCACACGATCACCCAGCGCGATGTGGTGCTGCCCTCGCCGGCCAGCGGCGCAGGCGCGGGCAAGGTCTCGCTGGATGCGGAATCGCTGCAGTTTACCGCCGATGGCCACTTCTACATCGGCGACGAGTACACCGCCAACGTCTACTACTTCGATGCGCAGGGTCAGCTGCAGGGTGTGATCGTGGCGCCGCCGGCGATCCGTCCGCAGCGAGATGGCAAGCCAGCGTTCGGTTCACTGGCGCCACCGCAGACCGGCCGCCGCAACAACCAGGGCGTGGAAGGCATGGGCCTGTCACCCGACGGCAGCCGCCTGTTCGTGGCCCTGCAAAGCGCGACGCTGCAGGACAGCGCGCAGGGCAATGCGGCCGGACGCATCAACACCCGCGTGCTGGTCTACGACGTGACGGCCTCGCCAACGCCACAGCAGCCGATCGGCCATTACGTGATGGCCCTGCCCGCCTACGCGCACGACGGCAAGGGCAAGCTGGACCGCACCGCCGCGCAGAGCGAGCTACGCGCGCTGGATGCCCACCGCTTCCTGCTGCTGGCCCGCGACGGCAACGGTCTGGGCAAGGATGGCGACGACCCGATCGTCTTCAAGTCGGTGCTGTTGGTGGATGTGGCCGAAGCCAGCAACCTGGCGGGAAGTAACTATGAGTCCGGTACGGCCTCGGTACTGGCCGACCCGACGGACACCGTTTTGAAGAGCGGCATCGTGCCCGCACGCAGCGACGAACTGCTGAACCTGCTCGACCGCCCGCAACTCGCGCGTGCCGGCCTTGACCTGGACACCAAGCGCGGCCCGCATGCCGGCCTGCTGTCGGAAAAGTGGGAGGCCATGGACGTGCTGCCAGCGCTGGACCCGCAACATCCGAACGACGTGCTGCTGCTGATCGGCAATGACAACGACTTCATCGCCCGCCGCTGCCGCATGCAGGGCCAATCCTGCGACAGCCCGTACGACAACGACAACCGTGTGCTGGTCTACCGCCTGACGCTGCCCTGACTGCAACGGGTAGGGCCGTCATGTTCGAAGGCCCGGTAGTGCCGGCCGCTGGCCGGCATCACGCCCAGACCGACCACGCATACGGATAATCGCCAATCTACCCAGCAACACCTGCGCGTACCGGACTCCCCACGATGTACAGCGCCTGCTCAGCCCTCACCGCAACGGGTAGTGCCGGCCGCTGGCCGGCATCACGCCCAGACCGACCACGCATGTGGGTACTCGCCAATCTGCCCGGCAAGATCAGCGCGCACCGGATTCCCCAGGATATACAGGGCTTGCCGCGCCAGCGACTCCTCAGCCCTCACTGCATGATCGAAGTAGCCAGGCTGCCATACCGTACATCGACGCCCCGCCAGGCGATTCAGGGCAAGCGCGCTTGACGACTTCATTCGGCGCGCAATGCCTGGAAGGTGAGCTGCACGCAGCTCGAACATCCAGTGGACGTGATCCGGCATGACGACCCATGCGAGTGACTGCACCAGCCCCCGACGTTCGATGTAATGGAACTGGTCGATTACACATGCCACTGCAGCTTCGATTTCAAAGAGCCGGCGGCGCTGATGTGTCGTCGTTGTCAGAACGTAGACCTGACCGACAATGGAACGCCGGCCCAGGCGGAGGCGGTGGCTGCTCATGCCCCATGGTGGAGCGATCATTGGGCGTTGAACGTCAGGCCATGCCTCGATGGATGTTCGGATATGTCTGAAGTTGAATGAGGTTGCCGGCCAGCGGCCGGCACTACCGGGAACTATGGGTTGCCGGCCAGCGGCCGGCACTACCGGGGCCAGGGTTGCCGGCCGGTATCGACAGGACTCACCCGCGCAGGGTGGCGCCGCCGTCCACGTACAGGTCACTCATCGCCACGTGTCCGGCCTGCTCGGAGAGCAGGAACATCACCGAATGGGCGATGTCTTCCGGGGTGGCCAGCTTGCGCAGCGGAATGCCGGCCTTGTACGTCTCCAGGCTGCCGGCGATCACCCGCTCTGCGCCATGCGCGTCCTGCCACATGCCGGTCTGCATCGGGGTCAGCGTTGAACCCGGGGCGACGATGTTGCAGCGGATGCCCAGCGGCGCCAGTTCCAGCCCGAGGCAGCGGGTGAACATCGTGGCAGCAGCCTTGGACGCGGCGTAGGCGGCCATGCCGTGCCGCGGCACGCCGGCGGCATTCGAACTGACGGTGACGATCGCACCCTGACCTCGCGGTGACATCACCCGCGCCAGCGCACGCCCGACATGGAACACACCATCGGCATTGACCGCGAATACCCGGCGCCAATCGGTATCGGTGGTCTCCGTAACAGCTCCCACATGCAGGACGCCCGCCACGCTGGCGGCGAGACCGATCGGCCCAATGCTGGCTTCCACACGATCCACCAGGGCGTCCACCGCTGCGCTGTCGGTCACGTCGAGCGCAAACGCCTGCACACGTGCATCCACTACCACAGGCGCCTCGCGGTCGGTTGCCACCACCGTGCAGCCGGCCTCGGCCAACAGCCCTACCAGTGCCTCGCCGATGCCGCCGGCGGCACCGGTCACCAGTGCCACGCGACCTTCAAAGCCGGTCAACTGCATGTTGCGATCTCCTGTTGCTCATCCCAGTGGCGCAGGCGCGCCGACAACCACGGTGCCAGCTGCGCCACTGCATCGCGGCCGGTCAGCTCGGCATGCAGGAACGGCAGTTCCAGCGCCTGCACCTTGCGCGCGTGCGTGCGCCACAGTGCCGACTGCAGCTGCGGCCGCGCCTGATGATCCCGGCCAGCGCGCACGTGCACCAGCGTGCCGTCGAACGGTTGGTGGATGTGCTCGCGGATCAACCGGTTGGTGCCGGTCACCGCACGCACCACGCCATCGAGCACTACATCCGGCAGGCTGCCGAGCGCACTACCACCGCGACGCAGGAAGCCGAGAATGCGTTCACGGCTGTCCAGCTCCGGATGTGCATCCGGGTCATGGCCAGCAATCGCCAGCAGCGCACGCAGTGCGGCGATGGCATCGGGTTCCGGCTCGGCCCGCCAGCATTCGCTGGGATAGGCGTCGAGCAGCACCAGTTCGCCGACTTCGCGCCCGATCTCATGCAGGCGCACCGCCATCGCCTGGGCGAGGATGCCGCCCACCGACCAGCCCAGCAGATGCACCGGTCCCTTCGGTTGCAGCGTGACCACCCGCTGCACGTAGTCATTGGCCATGGCTTCGATGCTGGATGGCAACGGCTGCTTCGGATCCAGCGCGGGCGACTGCAGGCCATACACCGGGCGTGCCGGCTGCAGGGCGCGCGCCAGCGTCCGGTAGTTCCAGGCGATGCCACCGGCCGGGTGCAGCACGAACAAGGGAGTGGGCCTGTCAGCATCAGTGGCAGCCAACGAGATCACCGGGCCCAACGCGTGGTCGGCCAGCGCCGGCGGCTCGGCAATGCGCGTCGCCAACGCGGCCACGGTCGGCTGCGCGAACAAGGCACCGAGGCCGAGGTCACAGCGCCAGCGTTGTTCGATGGCCAGCAGCAGGTGCACCGCGGACAGCGAGTCGCCGCCGAGACTGAAGAAGTCCGCATCCGCTGCCACCGGTGTCTCGCGGCCCAGCGCCTGTGCGAACAGCACTGCCAGTTCCTGTTCCAGCGGCGTGCGCGGCGCCAGTCCGGCAATCTCCTTCTGCGGCGGCTTCGGCAAGGCGTTGCGGTCGAGCTTGCCATTGACGGTCACCGGCCACTGATCCACGCCAACGAACGCGGACGGCACCATGTAGTCCGGCACGCGCGTGGCCAGGTGGCTGCGCAGCATCACGGCATCGGCAAGCGCCGCTGGCACATAGGCCACCAGCCGGGCATCGCCCGGCGTGTCCTGGCGCAGCAGCACTTCCACGCGCTCCATGCCCGGCAGCTCGCGCAGTGCCGCCTCGATCTCGCCCAGCTCGATGCGCAGGCCGCGCAGCTTCACCTGGTGGTCGCTGCGGCCCAGGTATTCGACTGCGCCGTCGCTCCGCCAACGCCCCACGTCGCCGGTGCGGTAGATGCGCTCCCCTGGCAGGAAGGGATCGGCCAGGAAGCGTTCGGCGGTCAGGTCATCGCGGCCGAGATAGCCACGCGCCAGCTGCACGCCGCCCAGATACAGATCGCCCGGCACACCCACCGGCAGCGGCTGCATCCGCGCGTCAAGCACGTACAGGCGTGTGTTCCAGACCGGGAAGCCGATCGGTACCGGCCGTGAGCGGTCCTGCGCAGAGGCCGGCCAGTAGCTCACGTCCACTGCCGCTTCGGTCGGGCCATACAGGTTGTGCAGTTCGGCCTGCACGCGCCCATGGAAACGATCGCGCAGCGATGCGTCCAGCGCTTCGCCACTGGTGAACACACGGCGCAGCTGCAGGCCCTCGGAGGCCGGTGCGGCGAGGAAGGCATCGAGCATCGACGGCACGAAATGCGCCGTGGTGATGCCATGCGCGCGGATCAGCCGCGCCAGCTCGGTCGGATCACGATGCGCGTCCGGACCCGCCACCACCAGCGTCGCGCCGCACAACAGCGGCAGGAAGAATTCCCAGACCGAAACATCGAACGTGGCCGGGGTCTTCTGCAGAACACGGTCATCGGCACGGATGCCGTAGTGCTCGCGCATCCACAGCAGGCGATTGACGATGGCACGGTGCTCGATGACAACGCCCTTCGGCTCGCCAGTCGAACCGGAGGTATAGATCACATAGGCTGCATCGCTGGGCGCCGGATCGGCCCACGGTGCTGCGAAGCTCAGCGCGGTCCATTGGTCGGGGGCAAGCACCGGCACGCCGTCCATGCGCGCCGATACCTCTGCCGCAGCCAGTACGCACGCCGGCTGCGCCGAGGAGAGAATGCGCGCGAGGCGCTCATCGGGATGGGCAAGGTCCAGCGGCAGGTAGGCGGCACCCGCGCGCAGCACCGCCACCAGCGCGATCACCAGCTCCAGCGAACGCGGCAGCGCCACCGCCACCACGCTGCCCGGACCGACCGCCATCGCCCGCAGCTGTGCCGCCAGCGCGAAACTGCGGGCCTCCAGCGTGGCGTGGTCCAGCGCGACGTCACCGAAAACCAGCGCGGGCGCGTGCGGATCACGGTCCATGCCCTGCTGCAGCAGTTCAACCAACGTGGTCGGTGGCAGCGCATGCGCGGTGGCATTGAAACCATGCACCACCTGCTGCGCTTCTACGGCGGAGGCCAGCGGTACCGCCGCGATGTCTCCGGCCTCCAGCGCCGCCGATACGAAATGCAGCAACCGGGTCGCGTGCGCCTCGACATCCTCGCGACTGTACAGCGCGGGATTGGCCTCGATCTCCAGATCCAGCAGGTGCTGGCCGTCACCACGGAAGCCAAGTGTCAGATCATCCACCGGCCCGGTGCACAGCACCTCCAGCGTCGCCTGCACGCCGGTCAGTGCCAGTGGCTTGTAGAACGGCTGGACATTCACCAGCGGACCGTGCAGGCGCTGCTGCGCGCCCACCAGGCCCAGGTCCCGGCGCAACTGCTCACCGCGGTAACGGCCGTGCTTGCGACCCTGGCTGAGCTGCCGGCCCAGGCCGCGGGTAAAGGCCTCGACGCTGCCCTCACCGGCCGCCACACGCAGCGGCAACACGTTCATCACCATCGCCGGCACCCGCGCCGATGCGTTGCCGAGCCGCCCCATGTAGGGCACCCCCAGCACCACTTCATCGGCAGCGCTCATCCGCCGCAGGTACTCGGCCGACAACGCGGCCAGCACATCCGGCCAGGGCTGCAGCCAACGCACCGATGCCTGCAGCAGCCGCTCACGGAATACAGCATCGAGCGGCTGCACCCAGCGCAGCGCGTCGTCACTGGCCGCGAGCGTACCAGCCAGGCCCACGCCCGCCGGTGCGCCCTGCAACTGCTCGCACCACCACTGCCCCGCCTGCGCACGGCGCGGGTCGGCGCGGTAGGCGGCATCATCGACCAGCACGCCCGCCAGCCCCGGCAGCGGCTCATCCGTACGACCGGCATACAAGGCGCACACGCGATCAGTAAACAGCGCCATGCCGTAACCATCCGCAGCCAGATGATGCACGCGCAGGTACCAGACCCATCGCTGCCCACCCAGATCGAACAGCACCTGCTGGCTTATGCGGTCGCGGGTCGGATCGACCGCGCTGAGCCGGTCGGCCTGCATCAGGGCACGTGCCGCCGATGCCGGATCGGTCTCGCCGGATAGATCGCGCACTGACAGCAGCGGCACGTGTGCTGGGTCATGCCACTGCAGCGGCTGGCCGTCGGCCCTCTCGGCAAAGCGCAGTGCGAAGGCCTGCGCCTCGCCCGCTGCCTGGTCTGCCGCGGCGACGAACGCGGCCACATCCAGCGGACCGTCGATCCACACCGCATGTGCGGTATTGAATGACGGATTGTCCGGTGCCAGCCGCTGCGCGAACCACAGTCCGGCCTGGGCCTCGGTCAGTGCCACCGGCGTGGCCAGCACAGCGACGTTCATGCGTTCTGCGCGGCCTGCAGCTTCTGCACCACACCCCACCACTGGCGCAACGTGGTGTGTTCGGCCAATTGCGAGAACTCCAGCGGCAACCCGGTGTTGCCCCAGGCCAGGACCAGGCCCAGCATGCGCATCGAGTCCAGGTCCAGGTCGATCAGGTTGTCGTCGTCACCGATCTCGGCCGGCGTACACTCCAGCACGCGCGCAACGTCGGCACGCATCCGCTCCAGATCCAGCGCATCACCCGTGGCAGCCATCACAGCACCTCCAGCAGCTGATCGGTGGTCATCGGCACGCCACAGGTGCGTGCGATCCAGTGCAGCGCCTGATCGTGATCGGCACGCGAGAAGTCCGCCACCGCATCGGCTGCGATGAACGCCTCGATATCACGCTGGAAGGCTTCGACCACGGTCGCAGTGCAGCCGATGTGCGCGTACACACCGGTGACCAGCAGCTGGTCGCGGCCACGTACCCGCATCAGCGTCTCCAGGTTGCTGCGCTGGAACGCGCTGTAGCGGTGCTTCACCAGCACATGCTCGCCCGGCCGCGGTGCCAGCGCCTCGATGATCGGCTCATGATCGGCACTGCGGCGCATACCCGGGCCCCACAGGTCGGCCTGCAGGCCACGGTCGCGGCGATCCTGGTCGCCATGCTGGGCGGTGTAGAACACCGGAATGCCGTGTGCGCGGCAATGCGCCAGCAGGCGCGCAATGTTGTCCACCGCCGGCCGCAGTGGCGCGTTTCCGGCATCGAACGCGGCCAGGAAGTAGCGCTGCATGTCGTGTACCAGCAGCGCGACACGATCGCGCTGCGGACGCCAGGGCCCACGCGCCTGCGGCAGTTCGGCAGCGGTCGGCAAGGAATAGTTGGTGATGCGGGGCAGCGCCATCAGCGCGTTCCTCCTGTCTGTTGCAGATGACGCGCACGCAGCTGCGCGCGCAGTTCGCGGCGGCTGATCTTGCCGACCGCGGTGGTATCGAAGCTTTCGACGAACACGACCTGGTCCGGCACCTTGAACGCCGCCAGGCCGCGCGTACGCATCCAGGCCTTCAGTGCCGGCGCCTTGATCGGCTCACCCTGCTGGATCACGAAGGCGCAGCTGCGCTCACCGAGATACTCGTCGGGAATGGAGACCACGGCCGCGTCGAACACACCCGGGTGGGCCAGCAGGTGGTCCTCGATCTCCTCGGCGGAGATCTTCTCGCCCGCCCGGTTGATGTGGTCACCGGCACGGCCCTGCACCACCAGATAGCCGCCGGCCAGCTGCTGCACGCGGTCACCGGTGCGGTAGAAACCGTCGTCGGTGAACGAGCGCGCGTTGGCCACCGCATCGTTGTGATAGCTACGGATGGTGTACGGGCCGCGGGTCAGCAGATGGCCCACTTCGCCTTCGGCCACCGGCTGGTCATGGTCATCGACCACGCGCACTTCGTCGTCCGGGCTGATCGGCCGGCCCTGGCAGGCCACGATCAGTTCCTCCGGATCGTCCAGGCGGGTGTAGTTGACCAGGCCCTCGGCCATGCCGAACACCTGCTGCAAGGTGCAGCCCAAGCCGTCGATCACGCGCCGCGCGGCTTCAGGCACCAGTTTGGCACCGCCCACCTGCAGCACCTGCAGGCTGGACAGATCGTGCGGAGTGGTTGCCGCTGCCTGCGCCCACAGCAGCGCCAGCGGCGGCACCAGGCCACAGCAGGTCACCTGTTCGCGGGCGATCAGCGGGAAGGCCGCATCCGGGCCGGGACCGGGGCTGAGCACCACGCGGGCGCCGGCATACAGCGCACCGAAGAAGCCGGGCGAACTCATCGGGAAGTTGTGCGCGGCCGGCAGCGCGACCAGGTAGACGCTGTCGCGGTCGATGCCGCAGAGGTCATTGCTGGCGCGGAACGAGTAGATGTAGTCGTCGTGCGTGCGCGGGATCAGCTTGGACAGGCCGGTGCTGCCACCGGAGATCTGCAGGAACGCCACCGACTGCGGGTCCGGGTCGGCCGGCAGCTCGCTGCGATCGCCCTGCAGCGCCTCCAGCGCGGTGAACTCCGCCGCATCGCCGTCGATGACCACGTGGCGCAGCGCCGGCACCTCGGCCTGCAGCGCCCGCGCCAGCCCGCGATGATCAAAGCCATCGTGCAGGTCGGCAGTGATGTAGGCACTGGCCTCGGCCTTGTTGGCGAAGTGCACCAGTTCGGTGATGCGATGCGCCGGCAACGCGTATACCGGCACCAGGCCCGCACGGAACAGTCCGCATACGGTGGTGATGAACCCGGCAGTGTTGCCCAGCTGCACCAGCACCCGCTCACCCGGCTGCAGGCCGAGTGCCAGCAGGCCCGCGCCGATGCGTCCGGCTTCGTGCCACAGCTGCGCGTAGCTCAGGCGGACATCACCAGCGACCACCGCGATGTCATCCGCATAGCATTCCGCGCGCTCGCGCAGGAACGCCGGGAAGGTCTCGCCACGCCAGTGGCCCGCCTCGCGATAGCGCGCCATCAGCGCATCGGGCCATACCTGCTGCAGTGGCAGGCGGGAGGAATCCGTGGAGGTGGTCATGCGGCAGGCTCGATGGCGGGCGCGGATTCATGGACACCCAGCGCGTTCAACAGGGCAGCGAACTTCGCTGCGGTTTCGGCGACCTCGGCCTCGGGCTGCGACTCGGCGACGATGCCGGCGCCAGCGTACAGGCGCAGCTGCGTGCCCTGCAGGCGTGCGCAGCGGATCGCCACGTACCAGTCGCCATCCCCTTGCGCATCCAGCCAGCCGACCGCGCCGGCATAGAAGCCACGCGGTACAGGTTCCAGCTCGCGGATGCGCTGCAGCGCCGCCAACCGCGGCGTACCGCAGACTGCTGGCGTGGGATGCAGCTGTGCCAACAGCTCGGCCGCCGATGTCTGCGGATCCTTCAGGGTGGCATGGATGCGGGTGCCCAGGTGCCACATGCTGGCGGTCGCGTGCAAGGCCGGGCGCGGCTGCGCATCGATGTGGCTGCAGTACGGCGCCAGGCCATCGACGATGGCGTCCACCACATGGCGGTGCTCGTCATGGTCCTTGGTTGAAGCCAGCAATGCCTGCGCGGCACGCTCGTCCTCGATGGCATCGGCGCTGCGGCGTGCGGACCCGGCCAGCGGATGCGACAGCAGCTGCACGCCGCGCTTGCGCAGCAGCAGCTCCGGTGTTGCGCCGACCAGCCAGGCCGGTGCCTGCCCCAGTTCCACCGGCAGCGGCACCGCATAGGTGGCCACCGAGGGATCCGCGCCCAACCGCGCCAGCAGCACCTCCGGAGACAACGCCGCGCGGGTGCGTGCCAACAGGCTGCGCGCGAGCACTACCTTATGCAGATCCTGATCGGGCGCGCGCAGCGCCGTCACTGCCGCGGCAACCGCGGCGGCATAGTCCTGCGCTGCGGGCTCCGCCTGCAGCGCGCCCTGCAGCGCCGGTGCCGCCTGCGGCTGCAACGGCAGCGCCGGCAGCAGGCGCTCGGGCTGGTACAACGCATCGTCGGCTCGCGGTTCGAACGGCACCGCACCCACCAGCAGGCCCGGACCGCCGCGCTGCTGGGCAAAGAATTCCGCAACACGCTCAGCCAGGGTCGCCAGCGCGCCACTCGGCAGCGTCGCCCGGCAACCACGTGCGTGCACGTGCTGGCCAGCATGCTGCAGCAGGAACAGCGACGCGTCATCGGTGTTTTCCGGCGCGGCCGACGCAGCCTCCGGCCACGCGCCCTGCATCAGGGAATCGTTCATGGGGTCTCCTTCATCCGATGCGCTGCAGCCAGCGCGCACAGCAACAGCAACAGCGCGCCGACCAGCAGGTAAGGCAGGCTTGGCCCGCCGCGATACAACAGCGTGCCGAGCATCGGCCCGGCCACCATGCCCAGCCCCTGCGCGGCCGCCACCGTGCCGGCCGCGGCGCCCTGCTCGTGCGCCTCCACCGCATCGGCGGCCAGCGCCTGGAACGAAGGGAATACGAAGCCCATGCCGAATGCGGCCAGCGCGTACGCCGCCGGCAACTGCCAGGCCTGCTGCACGCCCGCCACCGAAGCGAAGCCGATGCCGGAAATGAGCGCGCCGAGGACGATCCAGCGGCGTGGATGCACCTCCAGCTTCATCACCAGTGCCTGCGCCAGGATCAGGCCGACGCCAACCGCTGTGAGTGCAATGCCGGCCATGCGCGCGCCCGCAGCCGCATCCAGGCCCAGGCGATCAATCGCGAAGAAGCCGACCGTCACCTGCGCGATGGTCACCGAGACCATCGCGATGAACGCTGCCAGCTGTGGCAGGCGCAGGCGCGGGTCGAGACGGCTCATCGGCGCGCGGCGCTGCGCGGAAGCACCCACCACCGGTGGCGTCGCTGGCAGCCGCCACGCCAGCAATGCCAGTGCCAGCAACGGCAGCAACGCGGCCACGTAGAGCGCCAGCGAAAGATTGGTATAGGCCAGCCAGCCAGCAGCGGCCGGCCCCAGCACCATGCCCAGCGCGTTGGCACTGCCCAGCCGGGCGAGGAAACTGGCGCGCTGCCCGGTCGGTGCCTTGTCGGCAATCAGCGCAGCAGCCGTGGGCGGCACGGCCGCGTAGAACAGCCCGATCAGGCCACGCGCGCCCACCAGCACCAGCACCGACACCAGTACCGGCGGCACCGCCTGCAGGGCGACGTCGATGAACACCGCCAGTGCGATGTAGACCACCGTATAGGCACTCATCGCCAGCATCAGCACGCGCTTGCGGCCAATGCGGTCGCTGAGCTGGCCCCAGGGGCGCGCCGCCAGCATCCACAGCACGCCGGCGGCGGTGACCGACAGGCCGGCATGCCACTCGGACAGGCCGAGCATGCGGACCACCGGACCGATCACGGCGACGAAGGACATCATCGCCATGGTGCCGATCAGGGCTGCCAACACCAGCGCCGGCAAGCCGGGAACGACGGGACGTGCGTGCATGGAACACCAGCCGTAACAGAAAGGGATCGCCGGGTGCCCATGCACCCTGCCGGCGTCAGTTCCGGTCAGGACCTGACGTCACCCTCAAATGATAACGGCTCGTATTTGCATTTGATACCCATTCTCTTGAATGGGCATGCAACAGTGGGCTCAGCGCATTGCACGCAGGCCCAGCAGGCCACGGCGCTTGAACCACCACTCCAGCGGCAGCGTCACCAGCGGCGGGATCGCCGCCAGCAGCGCCAGGGCACTGGCCCACCACGGCCAGCGCAGGCGTATCGCCGCGAACAGCGTCACCGCCACATAGACCAGGAACGCCACGCCGTGCAGGGGCCCGAACAGCTTGACCAGCGCCACGTTGGCCATCGGGCCGTACTTCATCCACATGCCGATGAGCAGGCCGGCCCAGGTCAAAGCCTCGATGAAAGCGACCGCGGCGAACAGGCGTCCGGTCGGGTGCATGGGGGAACGTTGGGTCACGCGGGGCTCCGGCATCGGGATATCAAATGCGAATGATACGCAGATGCGAACCGCATGTAGAGTCGAGCCGTGCTCGACTGCTGGAACGTGTCCACCAAGGTGGACACCTACCGGAGCACATCCGGCAGAACCTGCTCGCCGATCTCGCGCAGCACCGCGTCCATCGGTCGTCCGTTGTCGACCAGATTGAACATCACATGCGCCACGCCCTGCGCATGCACGCGCCGCAGATAGTCGCGCAGCCCGTCGCGGCCGACCTTCAGGCCCAGCGGCAATGGCTCGGCGGGCGCCTGCGGATCCGCCTGCAGGTCCAGCTGCATCGACTGCACGAACGGCTTGCCTGCCCCGCCGCGCTGCACCAGCGCCTGCTGCCACAGGCCGATGCGTCCTTCCTGCGCAACCTCCTCGCGGTGATAGGTGGCCCAACCTTCGGCCTCACGCGCGATCCACTGCAGGCTCTGCCGCGCGGTACCCACCACCAGCATCGGAATGCGCGTCGCCGGTGCCGGCAGCACATCGAAGCCACCGGTCGCCTGCAGTACGGCGGTCCGCTCATCGGCCTCCGGTGACAGTGCTGCGCGCAACAACGTCCAGCGCTCACGGAACGTCGCCGCCCTGCCCTCCAGATCCTCGCCGAACGCAGCAAATTCTTCCGGGCGGTCACCCGAACCCAGCCCGAGCACGAAGCGCCCGCGACTGATCCGGTCCAGGCTCAGCGCCAACTTCGCCACCTGCAACGGCTGCCGCAGCGGCAGCACAATGGCTGCGCTGCCGACCACGATGCGCTCGGTCCCTGCAGCCAGCATGCCCAGCCACAGGAACGGGTCATCCAGCGCACTCGCTGTTGCATCCGGGCCCTGCGGCACCATCAATGGCACGTCGCGCGTCCATAGCGCGGCGAAGCCAAGATCATCGGCCAGCCGTGCGATGCGCCGCGCCTCGTCCGGATCGGCCAGTCCATGCGCCGCAACCGGCGTCATCAGGCCCAGGCTCAGTCCTTGTTGAGGAAACAACGAAGCATGGGCGGGATTGAATTCACTCATGCCGCCAGCTTAGCCTGCAGGTCTGCGGCAACGATGATGCGCCGCCCACCACAGGAAGAACACTGCATGCCAAGGATCCGCCCTGCCCACGCCGATGACCTGCCTGCGATCAGCGCGGTATGCCTGGCCGCGTTCAACGAGGCAGTGGCGCCGTCTCTCAGCGCGGCCGGCATCGCCGCCTTCGGCAGTGTCGCAGCAGCCGATGCGTTTGGTGCGCGCCTGCAGGGTGACAACCACATCCTGGTGGCCGAACAGGATGCGCGCGTGGTCGGCGTGGTCGAACTGAAGGAGGGCCGGCACCTGGCAATGCTGTTCGTCGATCCCGCCTGCCAGGGCCAGGGCATCGGCCATGCCTTGCTCGAAGCCGTGCTGCCGCAGGTACGCGAGCCGGTCCTGACCGTGCGCGCCTCGCTCAACGCAGTGCCTGCCTACCTGCGCTATGGCTTTGTGCTGGATGGCGAGGTCGGCGAGATCAACGGGCTGGTGTACCAGCAGATGGTGCGGGCAGCGGCCTGAAGGCAACCGCCCGGCAATGCCCGACGGGCGTCATGCCCTGCGGCACGCCTGTCATAAGCAAACTGAATCAGCAGGCTCCCCGGCGGTTCCTACAATGGCCTGTCACCCTGCCCTTCGAGATGCTGCCGATGCGCGTCGCGCTTTCCGTGTTGCTGCTGGCCTCGGCGCTGAGCGCCTGCACCCCGGCCCCGGTTCCAACCGCCAACTCCGCCGAGGCTCCCGCACCGGCCACGGCCATCGCCTGGCGCCAGGGCGACGTCGATGATGCCTTCGCCGAGGCCGCCGACAGCGGCAAGCCGGTGCTGCTGTACTGGGGTGCCGTCTGGTGCCCACCGTGCAACCAGCTCAAGGCCGGCCTGTTCAAGGACCCGGCCTTCATCGCACTGACCAGCAAGTTCGTGCCGGTCTACCTGGATGGCGACGAGGAAGGCGCGCAGGCCTGGGGCGAACGCTTCGGCGTGCGCGGCTATCCCACGCTGATCGTGCTGGACCCACAGCGCAACGAAATCACCCGCGTCGCCGGTGGCAATGACGCCGCCGAACTGACCCGGGCACTGACCGTGGCCGCGGGCCGCCGCAGCGCTGTTGCGGCCACCTTGGCCACCGCGCTGGCAACACCGGACCGACTGGCCGCCGAAGACTGGCAGGTGCTGGGCGACTACGGCTGGGAAGTGGACGCCAACCGCCTGGCCGGCGAGCGCAGGAGCCAGGACGTGCTGCGGCAACTGTCCAAGGCCGCACCGGACGCTGCCCTGCAGCGTCGTTTCGCCCTGCTGGCTCTGGCTACAGCCGAAAAGCCCGATGCCTCGCCCACCGAAGTGCGCGAACTGCTGCAGGCGGCGCTGGCGCAGCCCGCCGAAGTACGCCGCAACCGCGAGCTGCTGGGTTATGCCGGCGCCAAGCTGGTGAAGCAGGCCAGCACAGGCCCGGCCACGTCCAACACCCTGGGCCAGCAACTGCTGGTCGCACTGGAGCGCGCCGATGCCGAGCGCGGTGACCGCGCCGACGATGCGTTGTCGCGCGCATTGACCGAAGTGTCGCTGGCCCGCCAGCAGCAACCCAAGGGCGCGTTGCCGGCGGCGCTGGTGGAACGGGTCAAGCAGCGCGTGGCCGCGGCCGATGCCGCCGCCACCGATGCGCATGCACGCCAGGCCACGATCAGCAGCGCGGTATATGCCCTGCGCGAAGCGGGCGATGACGCCGGTGCCGAGGCGCTGTTGCTGGCCGAGCTGAAGCGCAGCGAGCAGCCGTACTACTACATGCCCGAACTGGCCGAACTGGCCGAGCAGCGCGGCGACACCGCCGGTGCGCTGGAGTGGCTGAAGCGTGCCTACGACGGTGCACAGGGCCCGGCCACCCGCGTGCAGTGGGGCGTGCTGTACGTGGAAGGGTTGCTGCGGCTGGCCCCGGACGATGCGCCGCGCGTCGAGCAGGCCACTGCCTCGCTGATTGCCGAACTGGAAGCACAGCCGTCGGGCTACCACCAGCGCACCCGCCAGCGCTTCGAGCGCCTGGCCGGGGAGTTGAAGGCGTGGAGCGGCAAGCACCAGGGTGCGGAGACGCTGGCGCGATTGCAGCAGCGGATGCAGCAGGCATGCGGCGAACAGGCGGATGGTGCATGCAAGGACTGGTTGAGTTGATGAAAGCGCTGGCGGCTAGTTCGCCTGCCGGCGCTTTTGTTGATATCGGTTGTGGCGGGGGGAGGG
>NZ_JAOCFV010000033.1:0-48501 GCF_029842145.1 Stenotrophomonas sp. GD03794 | reverse complement strand
CAGGATCCGTTCGCCTTCACGGCTCGGCCACGCCGTCCTCTGCGACGCTGCCGGCATCCCCCACAGGAGCCGCGCATGCGCCGGATGCTCTTGCCTGCCTGCCTGCTGCTCGCGGCAGCCCCCCTGTCCGCCGCAGCCGCTGAAGCCTGCGATGTGCCGCCCCGCTTCGGCCTGAGTCCCTTGGCGGTGGCCATCCGCAATACTGCCTGCAACGAGCACCGGTTGTGGTTCCGCCCCTTCATCGATCGCGATGGCCGCGCCGCCAGTCTCAGCGTCACCGAAGCCGAAAGCGATCACTTGGCCGACAACGGGCTGATCGCCTGGCAGCGCGTGGCCGGCTACTGGCGCAACAGCGGCACGCTCAACGCGATGGGCAGCATCGCCGGCGCCAGCAGTTGCCTGGCACCGCTGGGCACGCGCTATACCGACAGCGACTGCCGCGCCTTCCTGATCGACAACCCGTGGTCGGCCGCGTTCATTTCCTGGGTGATGGTGCAGTCCGGCGTTCCCGGCTTCAACACGTCGCCACGCCACATTGACTACATCCGTGCCGCGTACCAGGGCGGCCCCTCGGGCGTGCCATACCGGCTGGTCGACCCCGCCACGGCCAAACCCGCGCCCGGCGACCTGCTGTGCTTCCTGCGCGACCGCAGCACCACGCTCAGCTACAGCGGGCTGGTGCAGGCACTGGGCAATGGCTCGGTGGGCCACTGGAAATCACATTGCGAAGTGGTGGTAGCGGCCAATCTTGGCGGCGACCAGACCCTGTACCTGGTCGGCGGCAATGTGATGAACACCGTGGCGATGCGGCTGCTGCCGCTGGACCGCACCGGGCTGATCAAGCTGCCACCCGCGCGCGAACGCAACAGCACCGGCATCGACCCCAGCTGCACGCCGGGCCGCGAGGACGAATGCAGCTTCAACCGCCAGGACTGGGCGGCGCTCCTGCAGTTGACCGCAACGGCCCCCTTGGTGATGCCCTCGCCCACTGCGACGCCGATGCAGCCCGCCCCGGCACCGCAACCGGTCATCGTGCCCGCGCAGCCGGTATCCAGCGAACCGCAGCCGCGGCGGTGAATCCAGCGCTTG
The DNA here is from genome assembly GCF_029842145.1 of Stenotrophomonas sp. GD03794. NCBI lineage: Bacteria > Pseudomonadati > Pseudomonadota > Gammaproteobacteria > Lysobacterales > Lysobacteraceae > Stenotrophomonas > Stenotrophomonas sp. GD03794. The sequence continues at coordinate 47,412 of NZ_JAOCFV010000033.1, read as the reverse complement.
ATCCAGCGCACGTTCGCCGCCATCTTTGCCGAATCGACACCTGACGGCTGACGCCATGCCCACCCTGCTGCTGTTGCTGATTGCCGGCGGAATCATCTACTTCTTCTGGAACGCCGCACGTTCGGCCGCCGAGCGCGCGGTCGAGCTGGGCCGCAATGCCTGCCGCGCCGCCGATGTGCAGTGGCTGGACCAGGCCGTGCACGCCACTGGCCTGCGGCTGTCGCGTGGCGAGGATGGACGGCTCGGTTTCGAGCGCACGTTCAAGTTCGAGTATTCCTACGATGGCATCGATCGCCACGTGGGCCGCATGGTGCTGCGCGGCGACCAGCTGATCTCGTTCACCGGCCCCGGCGCGGCACGGATCAGCCAGATCCGGCCGGATGTGGAGGATGCCGAGGATGTGTAGGGTTCAAGGGTGTGCCAACCAACGGTCGGCACCTGCCGCCAAACGGGCAAGGAAAAACGCCGCCCATCGGGGCGGCGTCGGAAGGATTACTTGACCACGCGCAGGTTCGGGCGGCCCTTCGGCGGCGGACTGGCCGGCGGCGTATCGTCCGGCGGCGTGCCTTCGTCATGCAGCAGCTCATCGCTGGTCGGCGCGGTTTCGCTGCCCGGAATGTCGTCCGGCAACGCCATGCCCTGCCCTGTCTCGCGGGCATAGACGGCCAGCACGGCGCTGATCGGCACCTGCACCGGGTAGCTGGTACCGGAGAAGCGCGCCGAGAAGCTCACCATCTCGTTGTCGATCATCAACCGTACGACAGCACGTTCGGCGATGTTGAGCACAACCCGGCCATCCTTGACCGCCGAAGGCGGGACCTGCACGCCGGGGACGCCGGCGTCGACCAGGATGTGCGGGGTCAGCTGGTTGTCGTTGATCCATTCCACCAGCGCCCGCAGCAGGTACGGGCGGTGGCTGGTCATGTGGAAGAAGTCTTCGGTCATGCGTGAAGTGTACGCGCCCGGCGCCCCGCCGGGGCGGATCGCCTGCACGCCGGTCGGCGTGCAGACGGGTAATGCGGGGCCGGATCAGACCGGCAGATCGCGCAGTTTCTTTTCCTGGTCGGTCAGGCTGCGGACGAAACCGGGATGGCGGAAGATGCGGTTGCCGTAGTCCTCGATCGCCTTGCCGTCCTTCGGCAGCGGCACGTCCAGCGACTGCAGGCGCCAGATGATCGGCGCCATCGCGCAGTCGGCCAGGCTCATTTCCGGGTTGAGGAAGAACTTGCTGGCCTTGAACAGCGGCAGCGAGGCGGTCAGCAGCTCCTTCAGGCGCTTGCGGCCGGCCTCGGCCTGGGTCTTGTTGCCCAGCTGGATGGCCTGCACCTGCGGTACCCAGTCGTGCTCGATGCGCAGCATGGCCAGGCGGATGCGCGCACGCGACAGCGGATCGACCGGCATCAGTGGCGGATGCGGATAGCGCTCGTCCAGGTATTCGCTGACCACCGACGCCGCGTACAGCACCAGCTCGCGCTCGACCAGGGTCGGCACCGAGTTGTACGGATTGAGATCGATCAGGTCTTCAGGCGGGCTCTGCGGATCGACCGGAACGAAGTCGAACGTGACCCCTTTCGCCGCCAGCACCAGACGTACACGGTGGCACAGCACATCGTCGTTCGAGGAAAACAGCGTCAGTGTATTGCGCATGCGTACGCTCGCCGCCATCAAAGGCTCTCCCACGACAGGAGACCGCCTGCCGCATCGGCGCCGCCGGCACCGTGCCAGCGGTCGACTCCTCCCCGAGTGTGCAACCGACCATCACAAAAGCCAATAGGCCCATGCGATGGTCGGCGGCAGAATCAGTGAACGTCCTTCCAGTATTCCTTCTTCAGCAGGTACAGCAGGAAGGTCAGCAGAGCCAGGAACAGGATCACCCACACGCCCAACTGCTGGCGCTTGAGCGCGGCCGGTTCACCGGCGTATTCGAGGAAGTTGGTGATGTCCCGCACGGCCTGGTCGTACTGGCCGGCATCCACCGAACCGGGCATTTCGATGCGCAGGCCGGTCACCGGCGGGTCCATGCCGGGGGCCTCGGGCTTGCCATGCACGGCATGCTGCAGGCCCTGCATTTCCCACAGCGGGTTGGGCATGGAGGCGTTCGCGAACAACGCGTTGTTCCAGCCCAGCGGCCGGCTGGTATCCAGGTAGAACGACTTGAGATAGGTGTAGACCCAGTCACTGCCACGCACGCGCGAAATCAGGCTGAGGTCCGGCGGCATCTTGCCGAACCACTTCTCGGCGTTCTCCTTGGGCATCGCCACCGGGATCGGGTCGCCGATCGCCGAGCCGGTGAAGTTGAGGTTGTTCATCACCTCTTCTTCGGTCAGCCCCAGGTCCTGCGCCATCCGCGAATAGCGCAGGTACTTCAGCGCATGGCAGCCGGAGCAGTAGTTCATGTACAGCTGTGCGCCGCGCTGCAGCGAGGCGCGGTCACCGAGGTCGTTGCCGGCCTGCAGCAGCTTGGCGCCGCCCTCGGCGGCGGAGGCCAGGAAACTGCCCAGCATCAAGGTGGCCGCCAGGGCCAGTCGGACCATCCAGCGCTCAGTCATGCGTGGTCACCCTCTCCGGTACCGGCTTGGTCTTGTCCAACCTTGTCCATAGCGGCATGGTGATGAAGAACGCGAAGTACAGGAAGGTCAGCACCCGCCCGATGTAGGTCTCGTGCACGTCGGTACCCGGGCCGGAGCCGATCACGCCCAGCCAGACGAAGCACACCGCCAGTACACCCAGCATCACCTTCGAGATCCAGCCGCGGTAACGCACCGACTTCACCCGCGCCTTGTCCAGCCATGGCACCAGGAACAGGATCGCGATGGCCGAGAACATCACCAGCACGCCGCCCAGCTTGTTCGGTACCACGCGCAACATCGCGTAGTACGGCGTGTAGTACCAGACCGGCTTGATGTGCTCCGGGGTCACCAGGCGGTTGGCCTCGGTGAAGTTGTCGTGCTCCAGGAACAGGCCGCCGAAACCGGGCGCGAAGAAGATGATGAAGGCGGCGATGATCAGCAGGAAGCCGGCGCCGACGCCATCCTTGAGCGTGTAGTACGGGTGGAACGGAATGCCGTCGGCCGGCGCGTTCGGCGACCAGCGGTTGCCCTTCGGCCCCTTCTTGATCTCCACGCCGTCCGGGTTGTTAGACCCCACTTCGTGCAGCGCGCCCAGGTGCAGCACCACCAGCAGCAACAGCACCAGCGGCAAAGCGATGACATGCAGCGCGAAGAAGCGGTTGAGCGTGGCGTCACTGGGCAGGTAGTCGCCCATGATCCACTCGGTCAGGCCGTTGCCGATCACCGGTATCGCGCCGAACAGCGAGATGATGACCTTGGCGCCCCAGAACGACATCTGGCCCCATGGCAGCACGTAGCCCATGAAGGCTTCGGCCATCAGCACCAGGTAGATCAGCATGCCGAGGATCCACACCAGCTCGCGCGGCTTCTGGTAACTGCCGTACAGCAGGCCGCGGAACATGTGCAGGTAGACCACGATGAAGAACAGCGAGGCGCCCGTCGAATGCATGTAGCGGATCAGCCAGCCCCACTCCACATCACGCATGATGTATTCGATGGAGCCGAACGCCTCGGCGGCGTTGGTCTTGTAGTGCATCGTCAGGAAGATGCCGGTGACGATCTGGTTGACCAGCACCAGCAGCGCCAGCGAACCGAAGTAGTACCAGATGTTGAAGTTCTTCGGCGCGTAATACTCGGTGACGTGCTTGCGGTAGACCGGCATCAGGCCCGGCGCGCGGGCATTGACCCAGTCGGCGACGCCGCTGGCGGTACGGCTGAGGATATTGGCCATCAGGCAGCCCCCTGCGGATCAACACCGATGATGATGGTGTTGTCGTCCTGGTAGTGGTGCGCGGGCACCTTCAGGTTGATCGGCGCCGGCACGTCCTTGAAGACGCGGCCGGACATGTCGAAACGCGACTTGTGGCACGGGCAGAAGTAACCGCCCTTCCACTGCGGATCGTAGGGCTCGGGCCGGATCTCGGCGACCATTTCCGGCGAGCAGCCCAGGTGCGTGCACAGCCCGACCAGCACGGAGATCTCCGGCTTGATCGAGCGCAGCTCGGGGTTCTGCTTCAGCACGTACTCCGGCTGCTGGTCCTTCTCGCCGGACTCGGGGTCCTTGAGACGGCCGTCCAGCCCGTGCAGCGCATCGAGGATCGCCTTGGACCGTTTGACGATCCAGATCGGCTGGCCACGCCATTCCACGATCAGGCGTTGGCCTTCCTGCAGGGCGCTGATGTCGGCCACCACCGGTGCGCCGGCAAGCTTGGCGCGGGCACTGGGATTCCAGGATTTGATGAAAGGAACTGCGGTGAATCCGACGCCGACGGCGCCCACCACGGCTGTGGTGGCAGAAAGAAAACGCCGACGTCCGGTGTTGACTGGATCGTGTACCCCATCGTTGGCCATCCGGCACTCCGATATTGATTAGGTAGCTTTAAGGCTGCCAGCGGATCCGGTGGGGGCCAGAGCCGCATTGAATCACGGTCGAGTGTAGCTGAACCGTCGCGCGCCACACAACGCATTGCAACAACATTGATTGCGGGGTTGCCGGCCAGCGGCCGGTCGGTACCGGCCATTGCCCAGCGGCCGGCACTACTGGTGCGTCAATGCGGTGCGGTAACGCTCCGCCAGCTGCCCGACCCGGCGCACGTAGTACTGCGTCTCGCTGTAGGGCGGCACGCCGCCGTGGCGATCGACCGCACCTTCGCCGGCGTTGTAGCCCGCCGCCGCCAGGGTCAGGTCGCCATTGAAGCGTTTCAGCAGCCATGCAAGATACTGCACGCCGCCACGGATGTTCTGCCCGGCGTCGTAGGAGTCACTGACCCCGAAGCGGGCAGCGGTTGGCGGCATCAGCTGCATCAGGCCCTGCGCACCCGCGCGGCTGAGCGCGGTCGGGTTGTAGGCCGACTCGGCGTGGATGATCGCGCGCACCACGGCCTCTTCCACGCCGAACTCGCGCGCGGCCGAGCTGATCTCGCCCTGGAAAGCCGTGGTGTTCAGGCGCACCGTGCCGAAGTCCACGCGCGGATTGACGCCGCAGGCGTAGCAACGCTCCATGAAACTGTAGCGGATGGTCCGTACCGGACCGAGGTTGGCCACCTGGGTCGGGCGCGCACTGGTGTAGTGGCGCACGCCGTCCTTCATGAAGGAATAGACCTGGCCGCTGACCATGCGACCGGCGCGCGACGCGACCGGCTGCGCGGGTGCGGATGCGGGTACGGACGCAGGTGCGACCGTTGCCGGCGCTGCGGCACCGGCGGCAACGGCCACCGGATTGCGTTCGATGCTGGCCACCGTGGTCGGCGCCGGCCTGGGCGCGGCCACTACCGGGCGCGGCGCCGGACGGGTGTCACGGCTGTAGCTGATGGTGCTGCAGCGCGCACCGGCCACCCGCTTGCTCACATAACTGGTGACGCCGTCAGGGCCCTGGCACTTGTACAGGGTTCCGGCGCTGGCCGGCGCAGCGGCCAGCGCAGCGATGATGATCGCCGTTGTCCCCAGTATCCCCTTCATGGCGGCGAGTGTCCCAGCTTCGCCGGAACTTGCCAAGCGATGCGGCTCAGGCTGTGACCGGCGGCACAGCCAGCAGCTGGCCCAACCCTGCCAGGCGTTGGGCCAGTTCGTCACGCAGGCCGGGCGGCGTGGTCCACAGCGCCACCGGCAGCCGGTCCAGGCTCAGGATCTGCGCCAGCATCATGCCGCGGCTTTCGGCCCCCATCCGCAGCAGGCAATGGTCCGCGCCATCGGCTTCCAGCACGCCGCACCAGGGCGGGATGCGTCCTTCCAGCTCCGCGTAGCTGCCGGCCAGGCGGAGGATCGCCTGCAGCGCGAACGGGGCCTGGCTGACCGCCTGCCGCACCATCACGTCCGGTGGCGCCGGGGTGCGCCGGTGCATGCCCGGCTCGGCACATTCCCGCACCGTTCCCATCCGGTCCACGCGCAGGGTACGCCAGTCCTGGCGTCCCAGATCCCAGGCCAGCAGGTACCAGCGCCGGCCGTAGTTGACCAGGTGCTGGGCCTCGACCTCGCGCTGGGTGACCGCGTCCTGCGCGCTGCGGTACTCGAAAGCCAAGCGCGAAGCCTGCCGGCAATGCTGGGCCAGCCGTCCGAGCAGGCGCGCATCGGTGGCCGGCAGCTCGGACAGGGTGGCGGTAGCGGCGTGCACCTCGCCGGCCTGCTGGCGGCGACGGGTCGGCACCAGCGGGTCGAGCTTGGACAGCAGGCCTCGCGCGGTGTCGTCGATGCCAGCGACGGTGGCCGAGGCGGCGCGCAGGGCGATGGCCAGGGTGGTCGCCTCCTCCTCGTCAAGCAGCATCGGCAGCACCGGTGCGCCGGCGCCGAGCTGGTAGCCACCGCCGACCCCGGCCGAGGCCTGCACGGGGTAACCCAGCTCACGCAGCCGCTCGATGTCACGGCGGATGCTGCGCCGGTCCACGCCCATGCGGTCGGCCAGTTCGGCCCCCGACCACTGCCGACGGGCCTGCAGCAGGGCAATCAGACGCAGTAGTCGGTGGGCGGTATGGCGCATGAAGGATCGAGGACAGAAGTCGTCCGCAATAGTGCCCCAGGATGGGCGTCAGTTCACCACCCACCGCAAGGAGCAATGCCATGACCTCACGCCAGATCACCCTGTACCACGCCGCCCGTTCGCGCTCGAGCGGCGCCGTGGCCCTGCTCGAAGCGCTGGGTGCCGATTACCACATGCAGGTGCTGGACCTGAAGGCCGGCGCCAACCTGGCCCCGGCCTACCTGGCCATCAACCCGATGGGCAAGGTGCCGGCCATCGTCCACAACGGCGCGCTGGTGACCGAGCAGGTGGCGATCTACCTGTACCTGGCCGACCTGTATCCCGAAGCCGGGCTGGCCCCGCCGATCGGCGATGCCCTGCGCGGCCCCTACCTGCGCTGGATGGCCTTCTACGGCGCCTGTTTCGAGCCGGCGATGATCGACAAGGCGATGCATCGCGAGCCGCCGCCGCGCCTGATGTCGCCCTACAACGACGCGGAGACCGTGCTGCAGGTGGTCGAGGCCCAGCTGGCGCAGGGGCCGTACCTGCTCGGCAAGACGATGAGCGCCGCCGACGTGCTGTGGGGCAATGCGCTGTTCTGGACCAGTGATTTCGGCCTGCTGCAGCTGGCCCCGGCCACCAAGGACTACGTCGCCCGGATCTGCGCGATGACCGCGTTCGAGCGTTCACGGCAGATCGATGCGGAGCTGGTAGCGGCGTAAGCAGCGCCCCCTTGTAGAGCCGAGCCCACGCTCGGCTTGGGTTTCAGCAGAGCCAGGCCATGCCTGGCTGCCACGCAGGTGATGGAGGAGCAGCCGAGCGTGGGCCCGGCTCTACGCAGGCGCGGCGGGTGGCGCGGGATGCGGGTAGAATTGCCCGCTTTCCCGCCACCCGAATGGATTAAGCGCCATGACCGGGACGCCAGACGTCTTTCCGCCCGCCACGCCGGGCGGTACCCCGCTCGTTGCCCTGCCCGCTGGTCCGCGCAAGCCAGACCAGGTCAAGGGCAAGCTGTACATCAAGACCCACGGTTGCCAGATGAACGAGTACGACTCGGCCAAGATGGCCGACGTGCTTGCCGCCAGCGATGGCCTGGAACTGACCGACAGCCCGGACGACGCCGACGTCATCCTGGTCAATACCTGCTCCATCCGCGAGAAGGCGCAGGAGAAGGTGTTCAGCCAGCTGGGCGTGTGGAAGGGACTGAAGAACAAGGGCCGCGAGGTCATCATCGGCGTGGGCGGCTGCGTCGCTTCGCAGGAAGGCGAGGCAATCATCAAGCGCGCGCCGTTCGTCGACCTGGTGTTCGGCCCGCAGACCCTGCACCGCCTGCCGGAATTGATCCGTGCACGGCGCGAGCAGAAGCGCCCGCAGGTGGACATCAGCTTCCCCGAGATCGAGAAGTTCGACCGCCTGCCGGAACCGCGCGCCGAAGGTGCTTCGGCCTTCGTCTCGATCATGGAAGGTTGTTCCAAGTACTGCTCGTTCTGCGTGGTGCCCTACACCCGCGGTACCGAAGTCAGCCGCCCGTTCGAGGACGTGGTGGTGGAGGTGGCGCAGCTGGCTGCACAGGGCGTGCGTGAGATCAACCTGCTCGGCCAGAACGTCAACGCCTACCGTGGGCCCTATGGGGACGGCGAGTTCGCCGACCTCGGCCTGCTGATCCGCACCATCGCCGAGATCGATGGCGTCGGCCGCATCCGCTTCACCACCTCGCATCCGCTGGAGTTCAGCGATTCGCTGATCGACGCGTTCCGCGACGTGCCGCAGCTGGCCAACTTCCTGCACCTGCCGGTGCAGGCCGGCAGCGACCGCGTACTGTCGGCGATGAAGCGCGGCTACACCGCACTGGAATTCAAGTCGAAGATCCGCAAGCTGCGCGCGGTGCGCCCGGACATCTCGATCAGCTCGGACTTCATCGTCGGCTTCCCCGGCGAGACCGATGCCGATTTCGAGAAGACCATGAAGCTGATCGAGGACATCGGCTTCGACCACAGCTTCTCCTTCATCTATTCGCGTCGCCCGGGTACACCGGCTGCGGATCTGGAGGACACGATCAGCGATGCCGAGAAGCACGCGCGCCTGTCGCGCCTGCAGGAACGCATCAATGCGCATGCCGCCGGCATCTCCGAGAAGATGGTCGGTACCGTGCAGACGGTGCTGGTGGAAGGTCCTTCGCGGAAGAACCCGAACGAACTGACCGGCAAGACCGAAAACATGCGTTCGGTGAACTTCCCGGCACCGGCGCGGTTGATCGGCCAGTTCGTGGACGTGGTGATCACCGAAGCGCTGACCAATTCGCTGCGCGCGCGGGTGGTAGCGGAGTAAATCCCGGGGTCGGAGCCCCTGCGGGGATCCGACCCCGGCCTGTTGGCCTCAATCCAGGCGCTTGCGGAAACGCAGGATGGCCAGGGTCATCATCACCACGATGAAGGCCAGCAGCGCCAGCGCATCCGGCCACAGCTCCCACAGCGAGGCGCCACGCAGCATGATGCCGCGCACCAGTCGCAGGAAGTGGGTCAGCGGCAACACCTCGGCCAGCCACTGCACCGGCCGCGGCATGCCGGCGAACGGGAACATGAAGCCCGACAGCAGGATCGACGGCAGGAACAGGAACAACGTCATCTGCATCGCCTGGAACTGCGAGCGCGCGCGCGTTGAGATCAGCAGGCCCAGCGCCAGGTTGGCCAGCACCAGCAGCACCGCGGCCAGATAGATGTCCAGCAGGCTGCCGCGGATCGGCACCTGGAACAGCCAGGTGCCCAGCACCAATACCAGCGTGGTCTGCAGCAGACCGATAGCCGCATAGGGCAGCACCTTGCCGACCATCAGTTCGCTGCGCGACACCGGTGTGGCGATCAGCAGTTCCATGTTGCCGCGCTCGCGTTCGCGCACCACCGCTACGGCCGTGAACATCACCAGGGTCATGGTCAGGATCACCCCGATCAGGCCCGGCACGATGTTCACCGCCGAACGCCGCTGCGGGTTGTAGAAGCTGGTCACGCTGATCGGACCACCAGCGATGCTGCCTTCGCGCAGGGGCCGCGTGTTGCTGGTCGGGCGCGTATCCAGCGGCACCTGCGCCAGCTGGATCGCCGCGCTCTGCACCACGGTGTCGCTGCCATCGACCAGCACCTGCACCGCCTCGCGTCCATCGAAGCGACGACGCTCGAAGTCGGCCGGCACGACGATGCCGACACTGATTTCGCCACGGCGCAGCGCCTGCATCAGTTCATCGGGCGTATACGCCTCGCTGTGCGGCGTGATCACGCCGGTGGCGACCATGTCCTGCACCAGCGCGCGTGACGCCGCACTGTTGGCCTGGTCGGCGACACCGGCGTTGAGATGGCGCAGGTTGAGATTGATCGCGTAGCCGAACAGCAGCAGCTGCATCACCGGAATGCCGACGATCATCGCCAGCGTGATGCGGTCGCGGCGCAGCTGGCGCAATTCCTTGAGCATGATCGCCCACAGCCGGCGCAGGTTCATGCCGCTGGCTCCCGGCCACGGCCGCGGGTAGCGGCGACGAAGACGTCTTCCAGGTTCGGCGCCACCGCCTCGATGCGGGCCTGCGGATCGGCGCTGGCCAGCGCGCGCCGCAATGCGACGGCGTCCGCGACATCCTCGCTGCACAATACTCGCAGCTGGGTGCCGATCTGCGCCACGCTCAGCACGCCGGGCAGCTCAGACAGTGCACGGCTGGCCTGGCGAGGCTGCACCGACGTGACCTGCAACGTGCGGCCGTCCAGCCGTGCACAGAGTTCGGCCGGCGTGCCATCGGCCACCAGTGCACCACGATCAAGGATCGCCAGGCGATGGCAGCGCTCGGCCTCGTCCATGTAGTGGGTCGATACCAGCACCGTGGTGCCGGCATCAGCCAGTTCGAACAGGGCCTCCCAGAAATCGCGGCGCGATTCGGGGTCGACCGCACTGGTCGGCTCGTCTAGGAACAGCAGTTCAGGCGAATGCACCACGGCACCGGCCAGGGCCAGGCGTTGCTTCTGCCCACCACTGAGCGTGCCGGCCAGTTGTGGCTGGCGGTCCTGCAGCCGGTATTGCTGCAGCAGTTCGTCGACCCTCTGCCGGGCCTGTGCGCGCGGCAGGTCCTGGATGGCGGCGAGGAACTCCAGGTTCTCGCGCACCGACAGATCTTCATACAACGAGAAGCGCTGGGTCATGTAGCCGATGCGTCGGCGCAGCGCTTCGGCCTGCTCGGGAACCGCCAACCCCAGCACCTCGATCTGCCCTGCGCTGGGTTCCAGCAGGCCGCACAGCATGCGGATGGTGGTCGACTTGCCAGACCCGTTCGGGCCCAGAAAACCGTATACCTGTCCGCGCGGTACGGTCAGGTCGACGTTGTCCACGGCCAGCAGCTCGCCGAAGCGGCGGGTCAGGCCCTGCGCATGCACCGCGATGTCCGCGCCGGTGTTCAGAAGCGCACCTGTACCGGAAGACCCGCTGGCAGTTTCTTCATGTCGCTGTTCCCGTCCACTTCAATCTCGGCCAGATAACTCAGCCGTTCGACGTCATCGCCGGTCAGTGCGTAGTACGGCGTGAACGATGGTTCGCTACGGATCGCGCGTACATGCCCCTTCAGCACGGTGTTGCCGCCTTCCAGCTGTATCTGCGCGGCCTGCCCGACCTTGACCTGCAGACGCAGCGGTTGCGGCAGGTAGACACGCGCATAGGGGCGCTCGCCGACCAGCATCACTGCCAGCGGCGCACCGATCGGTGCCTGGTCGCCCTGCCGGTAGGGCAATGCATCGACCACCCCATCGCGCGGTGCGCGCAACTGCAGCTTCTGCAGGTTCACGCCCTGTACCACCTGCTGTGCCCGTGCGGCATCGGCGGCCGCCTGGCCCTGGGCGATATCCTGCGCGCGGCTGCCGTGCACCAGTTCCAGCCAGGCCTGCTCGGCGGCACGTACGCTGGCCTCGGCATTGCCGGCGGCGGCGCGTGCGCGGTCCAGCTCGGCGGCGGCGATCAGGCGTTGGCGCGCCAGGGGCTGCACGCGTCGGTAGTAGGCACTTGCTTCGGCAGCCTGTGCGCGCAACGCGGCCAGTTGCGCCTGGGCCTGGGCGATCTGCTCCTGGCGTGGGCCGATCTTCAGCTCTTCCAGCTGCGCCTGCGCACGGGCCGTGTCAGCCTCTGCTGCGGCGAACTGCGCGTCTCCCCGCGCCGGGTCCAGCTGCATCAGCACGGCACCGGCCTTGACCTGCTGGCCCTCCCGCACCTCCACCGCTGCAATCACTTCGGCTGCCGGCGCCGGCACGGTGATCCGGTCCCATTCCAGCGTGCCCAGCGCAGTCGGCGTTGACTGCCCACACCCCGCCAGCAGGCCGATGCCCGCCAGTCCGATTCCACGCATCCCGTTGCCGATGCCCATGCCATCCCCTCCTGCGACGGCGACACGGTGCCATGTGCCCCGTGCACCCTCAATGATTCCGATCAGCCCTGGCGTTTTTTTCACCGCGCGTGGGCAAGCCTTTGGCTGCAAGGCTCAGCACCACCTATCCACAGGTTGATTCGGCATCATTCCACAACTGCTGTGGAAATCCGGCAGGACGTGGCTTTGTTGCTCGCCCGGCAACGAAACCTGCACTGCCATCACGATGAACGCCCCCGTGCAGACCCCCGTGGCAGTGCCGCCGTAGCGACGGGCGACCATGACGCTTTTTTCACCAGGACCTCATGGGCCTTGTGGCACAAGCAGTGCGAAGGTCTATCCACAGGTTTCCGCGTGCCCCGTCCACACGGGGTGTGGAAAACGCTGTATCGACCGTCTGCTGGCCGTGTGCCCCGCACGCGCGCTACCCTTGTCCTCCCTGAATACACTGCGGTGGAAGGCATCCGCCCCACCCCAAGCAATGAAAAGCATCGATCATCGAGACTTCACCCTGTCGCCGGAAGACAACGAGCGACTGGCCAACCTGTGCGGCCCCTTCGACGGGCACCTGCGCCAGATCGAGCTGAAGCTCGGCGTGGAGATCGCCAACCGTGGCTTCGTGTTCCGCATCAGCGGGCCCAACGAAGCCATCGTCGAGGCGCAGAAGCTGGTTGAAGCGCTGTACGCCGAAGCCGGCGAAACGACCTTCGACAACCACGCCATCCACCTGCGCCTGGCGCAGGCCAATGTCGAACAGATCGCCGAGCGCTCCTACGAAGCGCAGGACGTGGCAATCAAGGTCAAGCGCGGCACGGTGCGCGGTCGCGGCGCCAACCAGGGTCGCTACCTGCACCAGATCGCCACCCACGACATCAACTTCGGTATCGGCCCGGCCGGCACCGGCAAGACTTTCCTGGCCGTGGCCAGCGCGGTCGAAGCCCTGAATGAATCACGGGTGCAGCGCCTGATCCTGGTGCGCCCGGCGGTGGAGGCCGGCGAGAAGCTCGGCTTCCTGCCCGGTGACCTGAGCCAGAAGGTCGACCCCTACCTGCGACCGTTGTACGACGCCCTGTACGAAATGATGGGCGTGGAGAAGGTGGTCAAGCTGCTGGAGAAGAACGTCATCGAGATCGCGCCGCTGGCCTACATGCGCGGCCGCACGCTCAACGATGCCTTCGTGATCCTGGACGAAGCACAGAACACCACCATCGAACAGATGAAGATGTTCCTGACCCGCCTGGGCTACGGTTCCACTGCGGTGGTCACCGGTGACCTGACCCAGACCGACCTGCCCAAGCACGTGAAGTCCGGCCTGCGCGACGCCATCGACGTGCTGCGCGAGGTCGAGGGCGTCAGCTTCACCTTCTTCGAATCCCGTGACGTGGTCCGCCACCCGCTGGTCGCGCGCATCGTGAGCGCGTACGACCGCCGCGACCTGCATCAGATCCAACCTGGAGCAACTCCATGACCCGTGGTCCCGTGCGATTGGACGTCGCCGTCAGCTATGCCCTGCCGCGCGCCGGCCTGCCGGCGGCAGTGAGCTTCCGCAAGTGGGTGGCCGCCGCGTTGAAGGGCCGCATCCGCGAGGCCGATCTGGCCATCCGCGTGGTCGATAGCAAGGAAGGGCAGTCGCTGAACCGCCACTACCGCGGCAAGGACTACGCCACCAACGTGCTCAGCTTCCCGGCCGAAGTGCCGGAAGGCCTGCCCAAGGGCGTGAAGTTCCCGCTGCTGGGCGACCTGGTGATCTGTGCACCGGTCGTGGCGCGGGAGGCCGACGAACAGGGCAAGGCGCTCAACGCTCACTACGCGCACCTGACCGTGCACGGCGTGCTGCACCTGCTCGGCTGGGACCACGAGGACGACAAGGAAGCGGAGGCCATGGAACAGCTCGAGCGCGAGATCCTGGCCGAGCTCGGCATCGCCGACCCGTACGCCGGAGAGCGCTGACGCTGTTCCGGAGGCTATGCTCGCCCAACGGATTTCGGGAGAACAGGGATGATGTTCGGGAACGGTGGGGTGTCGTTGCTGATCGGCGGCCTCGGGCTTGCAGCGGTGTTGATCCTCGGCGCGCGCCTGGTGCGCCGCGTCAGCGCAGGCGACCCCAGCGGGCAGCACTGGCTGCTGCGCACGCTGGCGCTGCTGTCACCGGCGTGCGTCATTGCCAGCCTGGCGGTCAGCATGATCGGACCGCACCTGCTGCAGCATCGGCACGGCACCAGCACCACGATGGGCCTGGTGACGAGCGCACTGGTGCTGATGTTCATCGGCGCGTTCACCGCGCCGGTGGCCTGGCGGGTGGCGGTCCAGCAGCGCCTGCGGCGCTCGGCAGCCACGTTGCCGTTCTTCCATGCGTCAACTGCCTCGCTCTGGCTGTTGTACGCCCTCTGCGCGATGTACATGCCGCTGGCAAAGGCCGCCGAGCCGGCACTGCTGCCCTGGCTCGAACACGAGGGCCTGCTGCAGTCGGTGGCGCTCGGGGTGATCACCGTGCTGCACACCGCGATGAAGGCAGTGCTTCTTACCCTGCCGGTGATGGCAGTGCGCGCCCTCCTGACCCGCAACCGCCGCGGCAGCAAAGCTGAGATCCCGCGCCCGTCGCCGTTATGATGTCCGGCCCGCCTGCGGAGTCCGCCCGTGTCGCTGCGCTGCTGCCTGCCCCTGCTGTGTGTCCTTGCCGCCCCGCAGGCCTTCGCCGCCCGTCTTGATCTGCCCGCGCTGATCGAATGCCGCCAGGGCGTGGCCGAGTACGCTGTGCTCGCCCCACTGCTGGCCGACCCGTTGAAGGCCGTGGCCCAGGGCCTGCAACCGTTGCCGCAGGGCAACCAGTTCATGAGCGAGTACCGCCTGGCCCAGCCGATCACCGTATTCGGCACGGTCAGCGAGCGGGTGGCGGTGGCCGGTGCCAGCATCATGGCAGTCCTCGACCAGGCCGATCCTCGGCCTCTGGCCAAACGGCTGGAACTGGAGACCGGCTACGACCAGGACGGCAAATTCATGGCCGGGCGCGAGCTGGTCAGCCGCGATGTGACCGACCCGAAGACCGGCGAGGCCCAGATCGAGTCGATCATCCTCAGCGTCTCCACCGTGGCCTCCCACCCCGGCAAGACCCTGGCCGGCTGCACCTACAGCCTGGACCTGCCCGAGGAAGAGGCGCCTCCGGCCCCTCCCGCCACGGCCAGCGGCAGTCACTGACAGGCCGTCACATCCTGCTAGACTTGGGCCAACGCCCGGCCTGCCGGGTGCCTTTTTTCCAGAGATGTCAGAAGACGACAGTAGTAGCTCCCCTGCGGAGCCCAGTGAAAAGAAGCGCGGCTGGCTTGAACGCCTGACCTCCGCCTTCTCCGGCGAACCCCACACCCGCGACGAGCTGGTCGCTGTCCTGCACACCGCGCAGGAAGAGGGTCTGATCGCCGCCGATACCCTGAAGATGATGGAAGGCGCCATTTCGGTGGCCGAGCTGACCGTGGGCGACGTGATGATCTCACGCTCGCAGATGGTCTCGCTGCCGGTCGAAGCGCCCTTCCTGGAACTGATGAAGCAGGTGGTCGAATCCGGCCATTCGCGCTTCCCGGTGCACGGCGAGAACAAGGACGACATCCTTGGCATCCTGCTGGCCAAGGACCTGCTGCGCGGCGTGGTCGCCGACAACGGCCCGGCCAACGTGCGCGAACTGCTGCGCCCGGCGGTGCTGATCCCGGAGGCGAAGAAGCTCAACGTGCTTCTCAAGGAATTCCGCCTGTCACGCAACCACATGGCCATCGTGGTCGACGAGTACGGCGGCGTCGCCGGCCTGGTCACCATCGAGGACGTGCTGGAACAGATCGTCGGCGAGATCGACGACGAGCATGACGAGGCCGAGGATCCGTCCGCGCAGATCGCCATCCAGTCCGACGGCCAGTACGTGGTCGACGCGCTGACCCCGATCGGCGACTTCAACGAACGCTTCGGTGCCACCTTCTCCGACGAGGACTACGACACCATCGGCGGCCTGGTCACCGAGGCCGTGGGCCACCTGCCGGAAGTCGG
Organism: Stenotrophomonas sp. GD03794; assembly: GCF_029842145.1. NCBI lineage: Bacteria > Pseudomonadati > Pseudomonadota > Gammaproteobacteria > Lysobacterales > Lysobacteraceae > Stenotrophomonas > Stenotrophomonas sp. GD03794. The sequence goes on along the minus strand of NZ_JAOCFV010000033.1, from coordinate 31,475 downwards.
TGACGAGCTGGCGCTGGACCGCTTCATGTTCCGCGTGGCCCGCGCCGATGCGCGCCGGGTCCAGGCCTTCCACGTGACCGTGCTGCCGCCGGACGCGCAGGACGACGCTTGAAGCGCGGTGGCCCCCTCCTGGCACTGCGCCTGACGCTGTGGCTGGCACTGTGCGTGCTGGCCTCGGTCCTGCCGCTGGCTGCCTTCGCGCAGCCGGCGGCAGCCACACCCACGCCTGCTGCGCCTGCCGCCAGCGCCGAGGTCCCCGCCCCGCGCATCGGGGTGGTGACCATGCAGCCGGGCACGGTGTTCTTCGAGCGTTTCGGCCACGACGCCATCGTCGTGATCGATCCGGTCAGCGGCGAAGCGACCTCGTACAACTTCGGCTACTTCGATCCGTCCGAGGACGATTTCATCAGCCGCTTCGTGCGCGGCGACATGATGTATTACCTGGTGGCGCTGCCGCTGCAGCAGGACCTGTCGTACTACGACGAGACCGGCCGAGGCGCCAGCGTGCAGTGGCTGGACCTGCGCCCGGACCAGGCGCGTGCACTGGCCGCCGACCTGGCCGAGCGGGCCAAGCCGGAGAACGCGCGCTACCACTACGACTACTACACCGCCAACTGCGCCACGATGGTGCGCGACACGGTGGACAAGGCACTGGGCGGCGGCCTGCAGTCGCAGCTGTCGGGGCGCTCGCGCGGCAATACCTACCGCAGTGAATCGGTGCGACTGGCCTCGCCGGCACCGTGGATGTGGCTCGGCTTCGACGTCGGCCTCGGCCCGTTCGCCGACCAGCCACTGTCGCGCTGGCAGGAAGCCTTCGTGCCGATGCGCCTGGCCGACGCACTGCGCCAGGCACGCAACAGCGATGGTCGGCCGCTGGTGCAGTCCGAACAGGAGCTGCTGCCGCACCGCATCGATCCGGAGCCGAAGGAGTTCGCGCGCCGCTGGTGGCCGTGGCTGCTGTGTGGCCTGGTGATCGCCGCCGGCGTACTGGCGCTGCGCAGCCGCCCGCGCCTGCTGGCCGGGCTGGCGCTGCCGTTCTGGCTGCTGTGTACCATCGCCGGCAGCTTGCTCGTGTTCCTGTGGGGCTTCAGCACCCACTACGCCGCCTGGGCCAACCGCAACCTGCTGCTGCTTTCGCCGTTGGCCGTGCTGCTGCTGCCGGGTGCGATCAGCCTGCTGCGCCGGCGCGTGCCAGGCCGCATGTTCAGGATCGTGCTGTGGCTGCTGGCGGTACAGGCAGTGGCCGCGCTGGTGCTGCACTGGCTGAGCCTGCAGGCACAGTACAACGTGCAGTGGATCGTGCTGCTGCTGCCCGTCCACGTCGCGCTGGCGTGGGTGCTGGGGCGCGCTCCTCACTTGTCCGAAACACGGCACTGACGCACGATGGCGGGCATGTCACTGCCCGCCTCCGCTTCCGCCCCTGCTTCGGCCAACCCCGCCTGCGTCATCAACTGCGTCCACTACGATGACGAGGGCAAACGCCACGACATCAGCCTGGATGCCATCAGCGATGTCATTGCCAGTGGCAACGGCTTCGTCTGGGTCGGTCTGTACGACCCCAACGACGATGTGCTGCTGAAACTGCAGGAAGAATTCTGCCTGCACGACCTGGCCATCGAGGACGCGCGCAACGCGCACCAGCGTCCCAAGGTCGAGACCTACGGCAATTCGCTGTTCGTGGTGGTAACCACCGCACAGATGGTCGACGAACGCATCCAGTACGGCGAAACCCACGCCTTTCTCGGCCCGCGCTTCCTGGTGACGGTGCGCCACGGCGCGTCGCTGTCCTACGCGCCGGTACGTGCACGGGTGGAGCGCGAGCCGCAGTTGCTGAAGATGGGCCCGTCGTACTGCCTGTACGCGGTGACCGACTTCGTGGTCGACAACTACCTGCCCATCGTGCACCGCTTCCGCGACACCCTGGACCTGCTGGAAAAGGACATCTTCGCCGACAACTACAAGCGCAGCACGGTGGTGCGGCTGTACGAGCTCAAGCGCGAACTGAACAAGATGCGGATGGCGGTGGCGCCGCTGCAGGATGTGCTGGCGCAGCTGCGCCGCTACCAGGGCGAGCTGATTCCCGATGAAGTGAAGCTCTACGTGCGCGATGTGCACGACCATGCGGTACGCATCAGCGATGTGATCGACACCCTGCGCGAGATGCTGGGCACCGCACTGAGCGTGAACCTGTCGCTGGTGACGCTGGCGCAGGGCGAGACGGTCAAGCGCCTGGGTGCATGGGCCGCACTGCTGGCGGCGCCGACGCTGATCACCAGCTGGTACGGCATGAACTTCAGCCACATGCCCGAGCTGAGCGAACCGTGGTCGTACCCGATGATGATCATCGGTGTAGGCGGTGTATGCGTGGGGTTGTACCGGTTGTTCAAGCGCGCGAAGTGGTTGTAGCCCGCTTTGGGTAGTGCCGGCCGCTGGCCGGCAACCAGGCAATGCCGGCCAGCGGCCGGCACTACCGTTCGGAATCAAGCCACGTAGACGGTCTTGATGTTCATGAACTCATGGATGCCGTGGTCGGCCAGCTCCCGACCGAAGCCGGACTGCTTGCTGCCACCGAACGGCAGCCGCGCGTCGCTCTTGACGATGGCGTTGACGAACGCGGCGCCGCATTCCATGCGCTGTGCAAAGGCCTCGCCTCGCACCGGATCACGCGTCCACACGCTGCCACCCAGGCCGAAGCGGGTGTCGTTGGCCACGTGCAGTGCCTCGGCCTCGTCAGCGACACGGATCACCGCAGCCACCGGCCCGAACAGCTCCTCGTCGTAGGCCGGCATGCCCGGGCCGACCTGATCGAGCACGGTGGCCGGATAGCCGGCATGTGTACCCGCAATCGGCTCACCACCCAGCAGTACCCGCGCGCCCTTGGCCACGCTGGCCTGCACCTGCTTGTGCAGTTCGTCGCGCAGGTCCGCGCGCGCCATCGGCGCCAGCGTGGTGCCACGTTCATTGGGATCGCCGTACTGACGCTCACCCGCGGCTTCAACGAAGCGCCGGGTGAAGTCATCGGCCACCGCATCGACCACGATGAAGCGCTTGGCCGCGATGCAGGTCTGCCCGCTGTTGTCGAAGCGCGACTTCACCGCCGCCGCCACGGTCTTGTCGAGGTCGGCATCGTCGAGCACCACGAAGGCATCGCTGCCGCCCAGCTCCATCACCGATTTCTTCAGCTGGCCGCCGGCATTGGAAGCGATCGAGCGCCCTGCCCGCTCGCTGCCGGTCAGTGTCACCGCCTTCACCCGTGTGTCGCGCAGCACCTCGGCGGCCTGCTCGTTGTCGATGTGCAACACGTCGAACACGCCGTCGGGCAGGCCGCCATCACGGCACACCGCCAGGATCAGGTCGGCACATTGCGGCACGTTGCTGGCGTGCTTGAGCAGGGCCACGTTGCCGGCCATGAACGCCGGTGCGAGGAAACGGAACACCTGCCAGATCGGGAAATTCCACGGCATCACCGCGAACACACAGCCGATCGGCTCGTAGCGCACATAGCTGCGCTGTGCTTCGGTATCGATCAGCTGCGGCTTCAGGTAGTCGGCAGCATGGTCGGCGTAGTACTCGCAGGCGGCCGCGCACTTGTCGACCTCGGCCAGCGCTTCGGCCTTGAGCTTGCCCATCTCATGGGTCATCGCCTGCTGCAGATCGTCACGGCGCGTGCGTAGTTGCGCGGCGATCCGGCGCAGGATGGCACCGCGATCCTGTAACGAGTGATCAGCCCAGCCGGGGAAGGCATCGGCAGCAGCCTGCAGGCGCTGCTCGATGTCGGCAGCACCCATCAGTTCATGGCGGTAGGTCACCAGGCCGGTGGCCGGGTCGACGATCTTGACGGTCATGGGGGATCTCCATCTGGAAGATCCCCATTGTGCGCGGTTGCCCGTGAGCCGGATGTTGCCGGCACTGTAGACAGACCGTGTGCTCAGCCGTTTTCCTGCCGCGCCAGCTGCAGATCGCGCTGGCGCCGTTTCTCGGCGCGGGCATTGATGTACCAGCCGATCACTGCGGCGATCGACACCGCCGACACCAGCAGCGTGGCCAGTGCGTTGATCTTCGGGCTGATACCCATGCGTACCGAGGCGAACACCTTCATCGGCAGCGTGGTCGAGCCCGGCGTGGCCACGAAGCTGGCCACCACCACGTCATCCAGCGACAGGGTGAACGCCAGCAGCCAGCCCGCCACCAGCGCCGGTGCGATGATCGGCAGGGTGATGCGACCGAACACAGTCAACCGGCTTGCGCCCAGGTCCATCGCCGCCTCTTCCAGCGACAGGTCCATTTCCTGCAGCCGCGAGGACACCACCACGGTGACGAAGCACAGGGTGAAGGTGACGTGGGCGATCCAGATGGTGGTCAGGCCGCGCGCCGGGAAGCCGGGAATCGCGCCCATCGAGGCCAGCAGCGCCATCAACGAGAAGCCCAGGATCACATCCGGCATCACCAGCGGCGCGGTGACCAGCGCGCCGAACAGCGGCTTGCCGCGGAAGCGCTTGAAGCGGGTCATGACCATCGCCGCCAGCGTGCCCAGCACGGTGGCCGTGCAGGCAGTCCAGAACGCCACCACCAGGCTGGTCCACATCGCATCCATCAGCGCGCGGTCGGCGAACAGGTCGCTGTAGGCACGGGTGGAGAACCCGGCCCAGACCATCGCCAGCCGCGAGCTGTTGAACGAATAGAACATCAACAGCAGGATCGGCAGGTACAGGAAGGCGAAGCCGAGCAGCAGCACGCCCAGCCCGAGGCCCTTTGCGCTACGCGGGCTCATGCCTGCTTCCCTTCCAGCAGGCGCTGCTGGGAACGGTTGAACAGCAGGATCGGCACCAGCAGCAACAGGATCATCGCCACCGCCATCGCCGAGGCGCCTGGCCAGTTGCGGTTGTTGAAGAACTCGTTCCACAGCTGGCGGCCCACCATCAGCGTCTCCGAGCCACCCAGCATTTCCGGAATCACGAATTCACCAATGGCCGGAATCATCACCAGCATGCAACCGGCGATGATGCCGGCCTTGGACAGCGGCAGGGTGATGCGCAGGAACGCCTGCCACGGCTTGGCACCGAGGTCGTAGGCAGCTTCCAGCAGGCGGTGGTCATGCTTGACCAGGTTGGCGTACAGCGGCAGCACCATGAACGGCAGGTAGCAGTAGACGATGCCGATGTAGGCGGCGGTCGGGGTGTCGATCAGCTGCAGCTTGGGCAGGCCCATGCTGGTCATCAGCGATTGCAGGCCGGTGAACTGCAGGAACTGGTCGAGCAGGCCGTTGCGGTCCAGGATCGCCTTCCATGCATACACGCGGATCAGGAACGAGGTCCACGATGGCAGCACCACCAGCATCATCGCCACGTTGCGCGCGGCCGGCGACAGGCGGGCGATGGCATAGGCCATCGGGTAGCCGATCAGCAGGGTCAGGAAGGTCGAGATTGCCGCGATCTTGATCGAGCTCAGGAACGCCTGCGCATAGATCGAATCGCGGAACAGCGCCAGGTAGTTCTCCAGGTTCAGCTTCAGCGAGAAGCCGCCGTCGGCGTACTGCAGCAGCCAGGTGTACGGCGGCGAGCCGACCCGGCTGAGCGAGAAGCTGATCATCAGCACGATCAGGAACGGCACTGCGAAGAACAGCAGCAGCCACAGGTACGGAATGCCGATCACCGTGGCACGCAGCCCCGGCAGCCAGCGCTTCAGGCCGGCGACGCTCATGAGGTCAGCACCACGCCGTCGTTGTCGCGCCAGTGCACCCACACGCTGTCACCCCAGGTCAGGCCGTCGCTGGCCCAGCGCTGCGAGTTGGCGAAGTTGGCCAGCACCTTGGCGCCGCTGGGCAGGCGCACGTGGTAGACCGAGTGGCTGCCGAAGTAGGCGATGTCCTCGATCACGCCCTGTGCCTTGTTGGTGTGCCCTTCCGGCTCGTCCTTGCCGATCATCACCTTCTCCGGGCGCAGCGCGAACGCGACCGGCTGCCCTTCATAGCCGGTGATGCCATGGGCGATGTAGATCGGCGCCGGGAACAGCGGCGAGCGTACGGTCACGTACTCCGGCAGGTCCTCGTCGATCACCCCGTCGAACAGGTTGACCGAACCGATGAACTCGGCGACGAAGCGGTTGGCCGGCTGCTCGTAGACCTCATCCGGCTTGCCGACCTGCTGGATCCAGCCGGCATCCATCACCGCGATGCGGGTGGCCATGGTCATCGCTTCTTCCTGGTCGTGGGTGACCATCACGCAGGTCACGCCCGACGACTCGATGATGCTGACCAGTTCCAGCTGCATCTGCGAGCGCAGCTTCTTGTCCAGCGCGCCCATCGGCTCGTCCAGCAGCAGCAGCTTCGGCCCCTTGGCCAGCGACCGCGCCAGCGCCACGCGCTGCTGCTGGCCGCCGGACAGCTGGTGCGGCTTGCGCTTGCCGAGGTGGCCCATCTGCACCAGGTCCAGCATTTCGCCGACGCGCTTGTTGATCGCGTCCTTGCCCAGGCCATCCTGCTTCAGGCCGAAGGCAATGTTCTGCTCGACCGTCATGTGCGGGAACAGGGCATAGGACTGGAACATCATGTTGACCGGCCGCTGGTACGGCGGCAGCGCGTCCAGGCGCTGGCCATCGAGGGTGATGCTGCCCTTGGTGGGCGTCTCGAAGCCACCCAGGCAGCGCAGCAGGGTCGATTTGCCACTGCCGGAGCCACCGAGCAGGGCAAAGATCTCGCCCTTGCGCACGTCCAGATTGACGTCGTCAACGGCGACGAAACCGTCGAATTCCTTGCGCAGGTCACGAATGGAGAGATAGCCGGGCGCACCGGTCGTGTCGACGACAGTGGCTACCGGCTGGGCTTCAACGGGCATGGGGGCTCCGGGAGCGGGCGGTGGACAGCGGCCGCCATTCTAACGGCCGGGGGCCGCAGGGGATATGACGGCGGCAGGCGGAAGCGGCCGCTGGCCGGCTCCGGGGCCTCGAGGGGTGTCGGTTTTCCCCCGCCAGAGTGGCCTGTCCGCTCCAAGGCCGCGGCTGCCCGGTCGTCCATGCCGCCGTCCCGGCCAGACAGCACCGGCGACGGCCCGATCTGCAACGTTTTTCAGAACCGGATCTGTTGAAGGCCCGGGGCATTCCCCGCGCAATGGCCCGGATCAAGCCCTTGCATGGACCCACCCTGGTGACTTCCCCGGACAGCCCCTCCCCTTTCCCGCCCCGCCTGCCGGGCTCCCTGCCTGCAACGCTGCCGCTGGTCATCATCGGCGCCGGCCAGGCCGGGCTGTCCCTCAGCGCGCTCCTGCAGGAAGCCGGCGTCGAGCATCGCGTGCTGGAGGCCGAAACCGTGGGCGCCAGCTGGCAGCGGCGCTGGGATTCGTTCCAGACCAACACCGCCAACGCGACGATGGCCCTGCACGGCCATGCCTATGCGGGTGACGACCCGGAAGGTTTCATGGGGGCCCCGGAGGTGATCCGGCGGCTGCGCGACTATGCCGACGAACGCTCGTTGCCGATCAGCGAGGGATGCGGGGTACACCGGGTCGCACCTGGGCCCGGAGGCTATGCCATCGACAGCAGCCAGGGGCAGATCCACGCCCGCGCGGTGGTAGTCGCTACCGGTGAGTACCGCCGCGCGCGGATGCCCCGGGTCCCCTTCGCGCCCGCACCGGGTCTGACGGTGCTGCACTCCGGCGACTACCGCAGCCCCCGCCAGCTGCCCGATGGCGCCGTGCTGGTCATCGGTGGCGGCCAGTCCGGCGCGCAGATCGCCCAGGACCTGCGCGACAGCGGTCGCAGCGTGTACTGGTCACTGGCCCAGCGGCATTCGCATACCCGCCGGCTGCGCGGCAAGGACTCGATGACCTGGTGGGACATGGCCGGGCGTATCCACCAGCATGTGAGTGAAGCGGCCGCCGTCCTGGCCGGAGAACCGGATGCGCTGCGCAAGGCCCGCACCGCGGAGTTCCCGCTGATTTCCGGCAAGGGGCGTGCCGGCCTGGGCAGCTCGATCAGCCTGCTGGCGATGCACCGCGCAGGCATCAGGTTGCTGGGCCGGTTGCAGGGCTTCGATGGAAACGTCGCCCGCTTCGCCGATGTGCGCCCGCAGCTGCGCACCGCGATCGAGGCGACACGAACCGAATATGCCTATCTCGATTCGCTGGCCAGCGCGTACTACGCCACGCGCCCCGAGCCACGCACCGACGATGCCCGCTACATTCCCGACGAGGTCTACCTGCATTGGGAGCCGGACGCCGCCCCGCGTGAACTGGATCTGCAGACGGAAGGCATCCGTTCGGTGGTGCTGGCCACCGGCTTCGTCGCCGAATGGCCCTGGCTCGATGTGCAGGGCGTGCTGGACGCGCATGGCTATCCGCTCGGCGAGTTCGGCGTTTCACCGCATCCGGGGCTGTTCTTCATCGGCATGCACAACCTGCAGCGGATGAGTTCATCGTTCCTGTGCAACGGCGGTCGCGATGCACGCGACCTGTTGCCAGCGATCCTGCGGCACCTTGGCCAGGGCGGCGGTACCGCGCCCGGCCAAGGATGAAGCAATCCGCCGGGCATGGCCCGGCGGCGCCAGACCGGCTTAACGGCCGGTCTTCACTTCGGTCCACAGCCGGGTGTAGAGCTTGTCGGTCTCCGGCGTGTTGATCGAGTACGTGAACATCTTCTCGGCCACGTCGGCCGGCGGGTAGATGGTCGGGTCGGTACGGATCGCCTCATCCACCAGCGGGGTCGCGGTCGGCACCGGGTTGGCGTAGTGGATGAAGTTGGTGTTGGCCGCGGCAACCTTCGGCTGCAGCAGGTAGTTGATGAACGCGTACGCGGCTTCCGGATGCTTGGCATCCTTCGGGATCGCCAGCATGTCGAACCACTGCGGGGCGCCTTCCTTCGGGATCGAATAGGCCACGTGCACGCCATTGCTGGCTTCCTCGGCACGGTCGCGGGCCTGGATGATGTCACCCGACCAGCCGACTACCAGGCAGGTACCGCCGTTGGCCAGCGAACCCACGTACTGCGAGGAGTGGAAGTTCTGCACGTACGGGCGGATCGACTTCAGCAGGTCGGCCGCCTTCTGCAGCTCGGCCGGGTCGCCGCTGTGCGGGTCCAGGCCCAGGTAATGCAGCGCGATCGGGATCATGTCCGCCGGCGTGTCCAGGATGGTCACGCCGCAGTCCTTCATCTTGCTGATGTTCTCCGGCTTGAACACCAGGTCCCAGCTGTTGGCGATGTCGGTGCTGCCGCCGAAGCGCTGCTTCAGCATCTCCACGTTGTAGCCGATGCCGGTGGTGCCGATCATGTACGGCACGCCGTACTGGTTGCCCGGATCCTGGGTGGCGATGCGCTTCATCACCGCCGGGTCCAGATTGGCCAGGTTCGGGATCTTGCTCTTGTCCAGCGGCAGGAACACGCCGGCCTGGATCTGGCGGCCGAAGAAGTTCAGGGTCGGCACCACCACGTCGTAGCCGCTGTTGCCGGCCAGCAGCTTGGTCTCGACCATCTCGTCGCTGTCGAACACATCGTAGGTCACCTTGATGCCGCTCTCCTTCTCGAAGGTCGGGATGGTGTCCTCGGCGATGTAATCGCTGTAGTTGTAGACGTTCAGGACCTGGCTGTCCTGCGCGCCGCCGTTGCCACCGCTGCAGGCGGCAAGCATGGCGGAGGCCAGGCCGAGCGTGAGGATACGCAGCTTCATCGGGTGCTCCAGAATGCGGAAAGGGGGGCCGGCGGGGCCGGCGACGGGTGCCAGCCTACCCCCCGGCGGCGGATTTTTCTATTCCAGGTGCTCAGACGTTCAGCAGCAGGAACTCGCGCTCCCACGAGCTGATGACGCGGAAAAAGGTCTCGTATTCCTTGCGCTTGACCGAGATGTAGGCGCGGCAGAAGCGCTCGCCCAGCAGGGCCTGCAGCTCGCTGCACTGCTCCAGGCCGTCCAGTGCTTCGCCCAGCGAGCGCGGCAGGTTGTAGCCCAGTTCCTTGGCACTGCCGGTCACCGGTGCATCCGGTGCCAGCCGCTCACGGATGCCGAGCAGGCCGCAGGCCAGTGTCGCGGCCATCGCCAGGTACGGGTTGGCATCGGAACCGGCGAAACGGCTTTCCACGCGCATGTTTTCCGGCGTGTCCAGCGGCACGCGCAGCCCGCAGGTGCGGTTGTCATAGCCCCAGTGCACGTTGCTCGGCGAGACCTCGCCGAACACCAGCCGGCGATAGGAATTCACGTTCGGCGCGAAGAAGGCCATCGCCTGCGGCACGTACTTCTGCAGGCCGCCCAGGTAGTGGCCGAACACCGGGCTGAACTCGCCTTCGGCATCGGTCTCGCCGGCGAACACGTTGCTGCCGTCGCTCACCCGCACCAGGCTCTGGTGGATGTGCATGGCACTACCCGGCTCGTTTTCCATCGGTTTGGCCAGGAACGTGGCATACACCCCGTGGCGCATCGCCGCCTCGCGCATGGTGCGCTTGAACAGGAACACCTGGTCGGCCAGGTCCATCGCATCGGCATGGGTGAAGTTGACTTCCAGCTGCGCCGCGCCGGATTCATGGATCAGGGTGTCCACGTCCAGCTTCATCGCATCGGCGTAGTCGTACATCAGGTCGAGGATCGGGTCGAACTCGTTGACCGCATCGATGGAGTACGACTGCCGCGCGGTTTCCGGGCGCCCGGAACGGCCGGCCGGTGGCAGCAGCGGGAAGTCCGGGTCGGTGTTCTTCTGCACCAGGAAGAACTCCAGCTCCGGCGCCACCACCGGGCGCAGGCCCAGTTCGGCATAGGCCGCCAGCACGCGGCGCAGCACGTTGCGCGGTGCCAGCTCATGCGGCTCGCCGTTCTTGGTGTAGCAATCGTGGATGACCTGCGCGGTGGCGTCGGCCGCCCACGGCACCATCCGCACCGTATCCGGGTCGGGGCGCAGCATCATGTCCGAGTCCGACGGCGAGGTCAGCTCGTAGTAGTCATCGGGAAACTCGCCGGTGACGGTGGTGGCGAAGATGCCTTCGGGCAGCCGCGTACCGTAGTCATGCGAGAACTTGTCGGCGGGAATGATCTTGCCGCGCGCGTTGCCGGTGATGTCCGGCACCAGGCATTCCACCTCGGTGATGCGCCGCTCCTTCAGCCAGCGCAGCAGCGTGCTTTCCTGCGGTGCGGGGGGCGTGGCCGTCTTGCGCGGGCGCGTTCGGGAACTCATCGGGAATCCAGTCGGTTCTGTTGGTGCTGCCGGCAAGCTTGGCCGAACGCACGGAAAATAGCGTGATAGAACGGCGCCTGCATGACACGCCACTCCGGGTGCCACTGTACGCCGAGCACGAAACGATGGTGCAGGCTGCGTGCCGCTTCGACCAGCCCATCGTCGGCCACGGCCTCCACCTGCAGCCCCTGCGCCAGGCGGGCGATACCCTGCCCGTGCACCGAATTGACCTGCGCGCGGCCACTGCCGTGCCACTGCGCCAGCCAGCCATCGGCGGCCAGGGTCACCGCATGGGCCGGCCCATACTGCACTTCCACCGGCGCCTGCGGGTCTTCGCGATGGTCGGCCAGGCCAGGCACTGCATGCACCTGCGGATGCAGGCTGCCACCCAGCGCGACGTTCAACTCCTGGAAGCCGCGGCAGATCGCCAGCACCGGCAGGTCCAACGCCAGCGCTTCGTGCAGCAGCGCAAAGGCGTTGGCATCCCGGGCCGGGTCGTGCGGATTGCCTGGCCAGCTGCGGCCGCCCTCATAGTGCTGCGGTTCGATATTGCTGACCGCGCCGGTCAACAGCAGGCCATCGAGCCCCTGCAGCCAGTCGCCAGCCGGCAAGGGCGGCTGCAGGCTCGGCAGTACCACCGGGGTCACTCCGGCGGCCTCGGCCAGCGCGCGCACGTACTTCTCGCCGGCCACCGCAAAGCGGTGATGGCCGAGCACTGTGCTGTCGGTGGGCAGGCCCACCCAGGGCAGGCGGCGCATGGGAAAACTCCTTGGCGTGCCGACACGTTACCCGTCGCCCGGCGAACGCGGCAAGTCGTCGCCGTCACACCATGGCCGTCACGCATCGGCGAAACTAAGCGCGTGAACGCTGATCGCACTCCCCCGCTCCGCCCGTCCGTACTGCGCCCGCAAGGCCTGCGATGAGCGCCGCCTTCCCGCCCAGCTGGTACGCCGCCAGCCTGCCCGAGCCGCCCGCACTCCCCCCGCTGCAGGGCAATGTGCAGGCCGATGTCGCGGTGCTCGGCGCCGGCTACACCGGCCTGACCGCCGCGCTGGAACTGGCCGCCCGTGGCCAGCGCGTGGTGCTGCTGGAAGCGCAGCGGATCGGCTGGGGCGCGTCCGGCCGCAATGGAGGACAGGCGCTGGTCGGCTACGGCTGCGAGGTGGACGAGCTGGAACGGCAGCTCGGACGCGATGATGCGCGCCACCTGTTCGACTGGTCACGCGACGCGGTGCGGGCGATGCGCACCCGCATCGATCGTCACGGCATCGATTGCCATTGGGTGGAAGGCCACGCCAGCGTCGCCATCCGCGAGCGCCATGAGCGTGACCTGCAGGCCAACTGCGAGCACCTGCAGCGCCACTACGACTACCCCATGCAGTGGTGGGACCGCGATGCCCTGCGCGCGCAGCTGGACAGCCCACGCTACCGCGCCGCGATGTTCGACCCGCTCAGCGCGCACCTGCAGCCGCTGGCCTATGCGCGCGGGTTGGCCGATGCGGCGCGCGCGGCCGGCGTGGTGATCCACGAGAACTCCGCAGTGACCCGCGTACAGCGGGGACCACAGCCTTCCCTGCATACCGCTCAGGGCAGCGTGCGCGCTGCGCATCTGGTGGTGGCCGGCAACGCCTGGCTGCAGGGCCTGCTGCCCGTGCTGGAGCGGCGGATCATGCCGGTCGGCACCTATATCGGCGCCAGCGAACCGCTGGGTGCTGAACGCGCCCGGGCGCTGATCGGCAACAACATGGCCGTGGCCGACACCGCATGGGCTCTGGACTACTTCCGCCTCAGCCACGACCACCGCCTGCTGTTCGGCGGCCGCGCCAGCTACTCGGCCCTGCCCCCACCGGGCCTGCGCGGGGTGATGCAACGGCGCATGCACCAGGTGTTCCCACAGCTGGCCGACGTGGCACTGGACCAGGTCTGGGGTGGTTATGTGGACATCACCCGCAACCGCGCCCCGCACTGGGGCCGGCTGGACGGCAATCTGTACTTCGCGCAAGGGTTCTCGGGGCATGGCGTGGCCGCCGCCGGGCTGGCCGGCGAGGTGATTGCCGCTGCCATCGCCGGTCAGAGCGAGCGCCTGGACGTGTTCCAGCGCCTGCGCCATGCGCCCTTCCCCGGCGGCCGGCTGCTGCGCACCCCGCTGCTGGTGGCAGCGATGTCCTGGTACAAGTTGCGGGATGCGTTGTGGTGAAGCAGTGAGCTGACACGAAGAGATTCCCAAGAACCGGCAATTCCTGGTCCTCCACGGCATGTGAAGAGCACTCATCCAGGAGGGCGTGACGGAATTCTCATTTGATCGGCAGATCGCATCGGCAATTGCATTATCTATTTCATGCCGATACCGTCCCTCAGAACCGGGTCCCGCGGCGAATGGATACTGACAGGGAACGTACTAGAGGGAGATGTGCGATTGAACTGGTGGAATGAAGGCCTGCAGTTGAAGTTGCGTATCCGCCCGGCGGGGCTGGTCCTTGCGCTGTTGTACGCCATCGCATGCTGGGCGTCTCGCCAGTTGTCGCTCGACCAGTTCTACCTGCCCGCCGGCGTCCGCGTGGCTGCGGTGCTATTGTTCCCCCCTCGATGGTGGCCGTACCTGCTGCTGGGCGAATACGCCTACTTTGCGCAGATGCGCGTGCCAATGATCGAGAAGTATGGACCGGCCTGGATAGTGCTTGGTTCGGCACTGCTGATGCCTGCAGTGATGCTGATCGTGCATCTGCACCGGAAAATGATGGTGACCACGAAGAATGCGTGGCTGATTTCAGTCGCGGCGGCTTCGGCCATGGTCGTCACAGCGCTCAATCTGATGTTGGCGCACCTTCTGTGGCCGACACCGCCGGAGATGCCGGTGCTTGCCAGCATCGCGCGCCTGGTCGTTGGCGACTTCATCGGCATACTGACCCTTGCACCGCTTGCGTTGCTGTGGACACGCCGGACCGGCAACGCCCGTTGGACCTCAGGTTTCGCCCCGCCTGCACTCGCTGCCCTGACGCTGATGGCGATGATTGGCCTGTATGCCGCACAGCTACCCCCGGACGAAGCCAACGCCAAGACATCGATGCAGCTGCTGATGGCTCTGCCGGTCGTCGTGCTCACCTGTCTGTATGGCTGGCGAGGTGCGGCGATCGGAGTACCGTCGCTCAACCTGATCATTGGCCTGACCACCCCAAGCCCCTACACGGGTGCGTTCGATCCAGCTGCGTTCGCGACCCAGCAGATCATGGCGGTCACCGGCGCTGCACTGCTGGTGTTAGGGTCGCGCATCACCCACTACTACCACCGTTCGCGATTGGGCGAAGTGGGTGAAAGAGATGCGCTCAAGCACGCGCGGAATTCACTGGTCGCAAGCGAGCTTGATCTCCGTGAGCGCGCGCGGCACCTGAGGAAGCTGGGGGACGGCATCGACACCTCGCTCGGCGAGGTGGTGAATTGGCTCAATGCGCATGGCCATCCCACGATAGCGAACAGTCTCCTGCATATGGCTTCGGTCCATTCGCGACAGTTCCGCGAACAAACCAGCATGGTCTACCCCGCAGCATTGGAGCATCTTGGGCTCTACGTCGCCCTACAGGCCGGCGGCGTACGCGAAACTTGGGACCTGAGCCATCGCGTGATGCGCCCTCGATTGCTCGGCGATCCCTGTCAGCTCAGTGTCGGCCTGCAGCTGGCCGCCTATCGCGCCCTCACCGATGCCGTTTCGCTGTTGATCAACAGTGAATCCGGCCAGATCAGCATCCGCGTGCGTTGCGGCAGGAGAGGAGGACGCCGCGGCATCCTGATGACGGTCGCACTGCTGGATTCATACCGCAGCCTGTCGCCGTCCACTGTCACCGCCACTGTCGAGCGCTTGGCTGGCCGAACGATTGCCTATGGCGGAACAGTGCAGTGCCATCGGAATCGGATACGGATGGCGATGGTGGAAACGGGGGACTCCGCCGCCATCAGCATTGCGTCGTTCAACGCTATGGATCACGTGACGACCTCCGGACAGGGAAATTCGCAGACCCAGATCTGATGGCCGGTGTCCGCCAAAGGGCCGGCCTTACCATAATCGCCCTCTGCCCGCGTTCATCGCGGCAAGCGCAGCGGCGCAGGAGATCCCGACGCCGCTGCGCACTCCTACGCCTTTACGGTGTTTCAAGCGACCAAATGACCTCGCCGCCACTACGATAACGCACCAGCGAAAAATCGCTGCCGCTGTAGATCTGCGAGCGGCTGGCGCCTGCCGGTATCTGGATCTTCTGCTGGGGCAGCGAAACCCTGGCCACATTGTTGCCTGCCGGCAGCACCCAGTAGGCCCCACCTGCGTTGCCGATGATCAGCTGCACGTTTCCGAGTAGGTCGTTCACCTGCAAATAGGTGATGCCGTCACGCTGGAATCCATACAGCTGCCAGCTGGGATCCTGGCTGAGATTGACTGCAGCCGGACTGGCCTGCCCCAACCCAGCCGTAGCCAATGGCTTCCCATGAAAATCCGAGGGACCGCCCGCGATTGCCGGGGCAGCGGCAAGCATCAGAAATCCAGTGGCCGCACCAAAACATGAAAATCGCACAGTGACCTCCAGGTCGAAGTTGAAGTCGAGAACCTCCAGCTGATACTAACCGCTTCCCATCTGAGCAATGGACCAAACGACGAGCACGGACGTTTTCGTCCTAAAGTTGCACCCGAAACCGCCGCTATCCGTGCCGAGCCCTCCTTCGTGAGCCACCGCATCATGCCCGTCCTGCCGCAGGCCGCCGTCGATGGCGACCTGGCCGATCCGCTGCCGCAGCGGATCCTGCTGGTCGAAAATTCCCGTGCCTTTACCGGCATGCTGCGCGAAGCCATCGAGCAACGCCTGGAACTGCCGGTGGTGATCGCCTCCACCCTGGCCGAGGCCGATCGCCTGCTGAGCGAGGATGGCGGCTGGTTCCTGGTGCTGACCGGGTTGGTGCTGGCCGACGGCGACCGCGATGCAGTGGTCGAGTTCTTCCTCAAGCGCGGTCTGCCCACCGTGGTGGTCAGCAGCGTCTACGACGAAGACCTGCGCAAGCGCGTGCTGCAGCAGCAGATCATCGACTACGTACTGAAGAACACCCCCGGCAGCATCGACTACCTGGTGTGGCTGGTACAGCGGCTGGAACGCAACCGCCGCATCGCGGCGCTGGTGGTGGACGATTCGCCGTCCGCGCGCGGCTATGCCGCCGCCCTGCTGCGCATGTATGGCCATGAGGTGCACGAAGCGGCCGATGGCAACGAGGGCCTGGTCGCGATCGAGGCCCATCCGGCAATCCGCCTGGCCGTGGTCGACCAGGAAATGCCGGGCATGCAGGGCGTGGAGTTCACCCGCCGCCTGCGTACCCTGCGCTCACGCGACAAGGTGGCGGTGATCGGCATCTCCGGCAACACCGATGCCTCGCTGATCCCACGCTTCCTGAAGAACGGTGCCAACGACTTCCTGCGCAAGCCGTTCTCGCGCGAGGAATTCTTCTGCCGTGTCTCGCAGAACGTGGATCAGCTGGAACTGATCGGCACCCTGCAGGATCTGGCCACCCGCGACTTCCTTACCGGCCTGCCCAACCGCCGCTGCTTCCTGGAACAGAGCCAGCGCCAGCTGCCGCAGCTGCAGCTGCATGGCCAGTGCGCGGCGGTGGCGATGATCGACATCGACCACTTCAAGCACATCAACGATACCCATGGCCACGAAGCCGGCGACGATGCGCTGCGTGCGGTGGCCGGTGCGGTGGCCGCGCATGCACGCAGCCAGGACCTGATCGCACGCTTCGGTGGCGAGGAGTTCTGCCTGCTGGTGCCGGACATGGAACAGGACGAGGCACTGCAGTACTTCGAGGAGCTGCGCCAGCGCATCGCCGCACTGGAAGTGGACATTGGCACCGCGACGCTTCGCATGACGGTCAGCATCGGCCTGTGCTGCCTGCGCCCGCAGCGTGATGCGCTGCACCGGCTGATCTCCGAGGCCGATCGCCAGCTGTACCTCGCCAAGGCTGGCGGCCGCAACCGGGTCAGCTGCACCACCGTGGCCAGCCCGCTGCGCCCGCGCGAGCCTGCCCTGCCCTGACCGGCGCGCTTTGATCCAGATCAACGCCACCACCGCGTGGCGGATCTACAGTCGGCCCCGACATACGCATGAAGGGGAGCCGGGGATGGCATTACTGGTCTGGCAGGACGATCTGAACATCGGCATCGATGTGATCGATCAGCAACATCGCCGCATCATCGAGATGCTCAACCACCTGCACGTGGCCCAGGCCAGCATGCAGCGCGCGGCGGTGGGTGAAGTGATCGACGAGGTGGTGGACTACACCATGTCGCACTTCGCGTTCGAAGAAGAGCTGATGGAAGAAGCGGGCTACCCGTTCTGTGCCGCGCACAAGCGCGTGCATGAGGTCTTCATCAAGCGGGTATCGGAATACCGCATGCGCTTCCAGGCCGGCGAGGACATCAGCGACGAGCTGCGCACCATGCTCTCGCGCTGGCTGTTCAACCACATCCGCGGTGATGACCAGGCCTATGCCGAACAGGTCAAGGCGCACCTGAACCAGTTCGCCCGCGAGCACCAGGGTGGCGGTTGGCTGGGGCGTACGCTCAAGCGCTTCTTTGGTTGAGCCGCAGGGCGCGCCGGTGCAGTGCCACCAGCGCGCACAGGGTCGCCACCGCAGTCAGACACAGGTAGTAGCCGACCGCGACCAGACCGAAGCGTTCGGCCAGCCAGGTGGCCAGGTACGGCGCCGGTGCCGCACCGAGAATGCCGGCCAGATTGAATGACAGCGAGGCGCCGGTGTAGCGCACCTCCACCGGATAGATCTCGGCCAGGAAGGTGCCACAGGGGCCGTAGGTCAGACCCATCAGGAACAGGCCCAGGCACAGGAAGGCCGTGACCAGCCACGGGCTGTGCGGCTGGAACAGCGGCGCGAACAGCACACCGAAGCCGACGATCAGTACGCTGGCGACAATCATCGTGCGCCGCGTGCCCCAACGGTCGCCATAGCGCGCCGACAGTGGGATGCCCAGCGCGAAGAACAGCATGCCGGCCATCTGCATCAGCAGGAACTGCTCGCGGCTGTAGCCCAGCACCGCGGTGCCGTGGCCGAGGCTGAACACCGTCATCAGGTAGAACAGCACGAAGGTGGCGAACGCACCCAGCGTGCCGAGCAGCATCGGTACCGGGTGGTCACGCAGTACCGTCCACATCGGCAGCCGCACCGGCGCCTTGCGCTCCAGCGCCTTCTTGAAGTCCGGCGTCTCGTGGATGTTCAGGCGCACCCACAGGCCAAGGCCGACCAGCAGTGCGCTGGCCACGAACGGGATACGCCAGCCCCACTGCAGGAAGTCATCCTGGCTCAGGCAGCGGCCGAGCACCAGGAAAATGCCGGCCGACAGCAGGAAGCCGAGCGGCGCACCCAGCTGCGGGAACATGCCGTACCAGGCACGTTTGCCCGGCGGTGCGTTCTCGGTGGCCAGCAGCACTGCCCCACCCCACTCGCCGCCCAGCCCCAGGCCCTGGCCGAAGCGGCACAGCGCCAACAGCGCGGGGGCCCACAGGCCAATCTGCGCGTGGGTAGGCAGCAAACCGATCAGCACCGTGGACAGGCCCATGGTCAGCAACGCGGCGACCAGGGTGGCCTTGCGGCCGATGCGGTCGCCGAAATGGCCGAACACCGCCGAGCCGACCGGCCGCGCGATGAACGCCACCGCGAAGGTCGCCAGTGACTGCAACAGGGCCGCCTGTTCGCTGCTGTCCGGGAAGAACAGGTGTGGGAACACCAGCACCGCGGCCGTGGCGTAGATGTAGAAATCGAAGAATTCGATGGTGGTGCCGATCAGGCTGGCCAGCAGGACACGGCGGGGGGAATTCACGGGCGGCGCGGCAGCGGTGATCGTCGACATCGGCAACACGGGTAACGGCGGATCGCCCGATTCTGCCACGGGCTGGTGGCCGCACGGGGCGATGGTTTCAGCCGACACCGATGCCAACGAAATTTTTCGGGCGTCCGGCTAGGCTGCGCCACCGGTCCCTGCATGGATGCTTTGCCGATGGATGCAGTCACGCTGTCGTGGTCCGATTCGCCGAAGCTGCCGCGCATGGCGGCGTGGCTGGTGGTACTGCTGGTGCATGGATTGATGGCGCTGTGGCTGCTGGGCAGCGGCAGGATCATGCTGCGCAGTGATGACGACGCAAGGATCTCGCTGCGCTAGCTGCCACCGGAACCGCCGACGCTGGCGCCTTTACAGCCTACCCTGCGCTCCGCACCGGTGACGCGTCCGTCCGCGTCGGCGATGCCACGTCCTGCCCCGGCTGCCCAGACAGATTCCCCCCTACCAGCCGCAGAGGAAACGGTCGTTGCGGCGCCGCTGATCCTGGGCCTCCCGGCGGGCAGCATCGACGGTGGCGACGGCATCAGCGCTGCGGGTGTCGCTCCGCGCCTTATTGGTCACCGCGAGATACACCCGGCATTCGCGCCGCGCCGCAATTACTTCCGGATCCGCCGGCAGATGACGCCGGAGCAGATCGTGCATGGCGTAGCGCAACTGCTGGGTTTGTGGCCACCGGGATACATTGTCGACCCGTGTGAGCTGGGCCGGCAGGACATGGATTACTTCCAGAATGCCGTCGAAGAAGCCGACCGCGACATGCTGCGTGTGGCAGTGCTGCAGGTGAGTGCCCGCTGCCGGTAGCTCGACAGCTGTCTTCCTTCTGTAGAGTCGAGCAAGGCTCGACTGCTCTTCGCGAAAAGCAGCCGAGCATGGCTCGGCTCTACCGAAGAACGAAAAGCAGTCGAGCAAGGCTCGACTCTACAAAGAGCGAACAGCGGTCAAGCAGCCGCGTCGTTACAACTGGATCCAGGTGGCCTTGATCTCGCTGTACTTGTCGAAGGCGTGCAGCGATTTGTCGCGGCCGTTGCCGGACTGCTTGTAACCACCAAACGGTGCGGTCATGTCGCCGCCATCCCAGCCGTTCACCCAGACGCTGCCGGCGCGCAGCTGGCGCGCAACCCGATGCGCGCGGCCCAGATCGCGTGTCCAGAGACCGGCGGCCAGTCCGTAGCGGCTGTCGTTGGCCACGCGCACGGCTTCGGCCTCGTCGTCGAAACCGAGCACCGCCAGCACCGGCCCGAACACTTCCTCGCGCGCCAATGCCTGCCCCGGGTGCACCTGATCGAACACGGTCGGCTGCACATAGCTGCCACCCGCCTCCACCTCGGCACGATGCCCGCCCAGCAGCAGGCGGGCACCTTCAGCTTCGGCGCGTGCGATATCCCGCATCACCTTGTGCAGATGGGCGGCGTCCACCAGCGCGCCCATCGGTGCGTCGGCGTCCAGCGGATGCTGCGGCTGCATGTGCTGGCCATGGGCGATCACCTGGTGCACGAAATCCTCACGGATCGAGCGCTGCACCAGCAACCGCGACCCGGCGGTACAGACTTCGCCCTGGTTGAAGAAGATGCCCTGCGCCACGGCCTTGGCCGCCGCGTCCAGATCGGGAGCGTCGGCGAACACCACATGCGGGCTCTTGCCGCCGCACTCCAGCCAGACCCGCTTGAGGTTGGATCGCCCGGAATACTCCAGCAACTTCGCGCCGGTGGCAGTGGAACCGGTGAACGCCAACACATCCACGTCCATGTGCAGGGCCAGCGGTTCGCCAACGCGCGCGCCATGGCCCGGCAGCACGTTCAGCACGCCCTCCGGCAGGCCCGCCTCGGCGGCCAGCGCCGCCAGCCGCAGCGCACTCAGCGGCGACCGCTCCGAAGGCTTGAGCACCACCGAATTGCCCATCGCCAGCGCCGGCGCGATCTTCCAACAGGCCATCAGCAACGGGAAATTCCACGGCACGATGGCCGCCACCACGCCCGCGGCTTCGCGGGTGACCAGTCCGAGTTCGTGCGGGCCAGTCGGCGCGATCTCGCCATACAGTTTGTCCACTGCTTCGGCGGTCCAGCTCAGGCAGCGCACCACACCGGGCAGGTCGATACGGCGCGCGTCACGCACCGGCTTGCCCATGTCCAGGGTTTCCAGCAGCGCCAGCTCATCGGCGTGCTTCTCCACCAGCGCGGCCAGCGCCAGCAACACGCGCTTGCGATGCGCCGGGCTCGCCTGCGACCAGTGGCCCGCCTCGAAGCTGCGCCGCGCGGCCAGTACCGCGCGCTCGACATCCTGCGCGTCGCAGTCGGCAACCGCGCCCAGCACGCGACCATCGATCGGGCTGATGCAGTCGAAGCGGGCGCCGCTGGCGGCATCGACATAGCGGCCATCGATGAAGGCCTGGCCCGGCATCGAGAGCTGAAGGGACAGCGCCTGCCAGTGGCTGCGGTCGGGGAAATCGGCCATGGGAAGCTCCAGTGGTCAACGAGCCTTGGTTATACCGGGACCGCCGCGACTCCACCGTGACGCGGCTGCGCTACATTCGTCGCATCGGACCCGATGGAGCTGGCATGAAGCGTCCCGAAAGCGACCTGCACGACCTGGCCACCCAGCGTCCCGAGTCACTGGACGCGTACTGGATGCCGTTCACCGCCAACCGCCAGTACAAGGCCGCGCCGCGCCTGCTGGTACGCGCCGAAGGCATGCACTACGAGGACGTCGACGGCCGCCAGATCCTCGACGGCACTGCCGGCCTGTGGTGCTGCAACGCCGGCCACGCCCGCCCACGCATCGTCGACGCCATCGTCGAGCAGGCACGCACGCTCGACTACTCGCCGGCCTTCCAGATGGGCTCGCCGCCGGCCTTCGCGCTGGCGCAGCGGCTGGCCGCACTGGCGCCTGCCCCGCTCAACCATGTGTTCTTCACCAGCTCCGGCTCGGAGGCGGTGGATACCGCGATGAAAATCGTGCTGGCCTACCACCGCCAGCGTGGCGAGGGCCAGCGCACCCGCTTCATCAGCCGCGAGAAGGCCTACCACGGAGTGGGCTTCGGCGGCATGGCACTGGGTGGACTGCCCAACAACCGCAGGGCGTTCGGCCTGCAGCTGGGCGGCGTGGACTACCTGCGGCATACCCTGGACCTGCCGCGCAATGCGTTCAGCAGGGGCCTGCCGCGCCAGGGCGCCGAGCTGGCCGACGACCTGGAACGGCTGATCGCGCTGCACGACGCCTCGACCATCGCGGCGGTGTTCGTCGAGCCCATTGCCGGTTCGGCCGGGGTGATCCTGCCCGCGCCGGGCTATCTGCAGCGCCTGCGCGAGCTGTGCGACCACCACGGCATCCTGCTGGTGTTCGACGAGGTCATCACCGGCTTCGGCCGGGTCGGCATGCCCTTCGCCGCGCAGCGCTTCGGAGTCACTCCGGACCTGCTGACCTTCGCCAAGGCGGTCAGCAACGGCGCGGTGCCGCTGGGTGGCGTGCTGGCCAGCGACGCCGTGCATGCAACCCTGATGCAGGCACCGCCACAGGCCATCGAGCTGTTCCACGGCTATACCTACTCGGGGCATCCGCTGGCCTGTGCGGCGGCGCTGGCCACGCTGGAGGTCTATACCGAGGAGCGCTTGTTCGAGCGTGCCATCGAGCTGGGCGAATACTGGCAGGAACGGCTGCATGCGCTGCAGGGCCTGCCCAACGTGATCGACATCCGCAACTTCGGGCTGGTCGGCGCGGTCGAGCTGGCACCGCGCCGCGATGCCCCCGGCAGCCGCGGCTACGAAGTGTTCCGGCGCTGCTTCCACGACGGCCGGCTGCTGGTGCGCTGTACCGGCGACATCATCGCGCTGTCGCCGCCGCTGATCGTGGACAAGGCACAGATCGACCAGATCACCGGCACCCTGGGCGAGATGATCCGGGCCACCGCCTGAGCCCGGGCCGGCGGTGGCGAGCGGGTACAATGGGCGGTTCCGCTCCTGCTCGCTGCCGTGCCCATGGATATCGTCGTCAAAGAAGAACTCAAGGCCTACATCGACCCGCTGACCGCGGACGAACATGACGCGCTGGAGCGCAGCATCCTGGCCGAAGGCTGCCGCGATGCGCTGGTGCTGTGGGGTGATGTGCTGGTCGATGGCCACAACCGTTTCGGCATCTGCCAGAAGCATGACCTGCCCTTCAATACCGTGCAGAACACCCGCTTCCAGAGCATGGAAGACGTGCACCTGTGGATGATCGAGCAGCACCTGGGCCGCCGCAGCGTATCCGATTTCCAGCGCGGCGTGCTGGCGCTGCGCAAGCGCGACATCCTGGCCGCCCGCAAGCAGATCGAGCAGGCGCAGCTGCAGCGCGAGAGCGACGGCACCGCCGAAGCCGTCGAGGACGCGGGTGAGGACAGCCCGCCGTGGGAACCGGCACCGAAGATCAGCCGCGCCGAGCTGGCCCGCGAGGCCAAGCTGAGCACCAGCCAGGTCGGCATGATCGAACGCATCCACGCCCAGGCCGCGGCCGAGGTGGTGGAAGCGGTGAAGGCCGGCGTGATCTCGATCAGCGCTGCCGCTGCCGTGGCCGACCTGCCGGAAGATGAGCAGCGCGCCGCTGCCGCCGGTGGCAAGGATGAGCTGAAGCAGGCCGCCAAGCGCGTGCGGGAGTCCAAGCGCAAGCCGCGCGCACCGAAGCCGGAAGCAGCCGAGATGGACTTCGAGGAAGCGGACGAAGAGCAGATCGCCAGCCGCGACGCCGAGGTGCTGTCGGCACTGGAGCAGCTGGGCGAGGATGCGCCGGCGCTGCGCCGCCGCGTGGTCGCGCTGACCCGCGAGAACGACACCCTGCGCGCGCAGCTGGCTGCGTTGCGCAAGCAACTCGAAGCGCTCTGAACCAGCGGGTAGTGCCGGCCGCTGGCCGGCAACCCCATGAACGTTCCGGGTGCGTTGCGGATGCCGGCCAGCGGTCGGCACTACCCGGTGCTCATCCGCTGGCAGGTAGACTTCCGGCATGACGCCTGCCAACGATCCGCGCCGCGCTCAGCTGCAGCGCCTGAAAGCCCTCGCGCTGGGACTGCTGCTGTTGATGCTGGCCGGTTTCGCGGTCAGCCACTGGCAGGGCGAGCGCGGCATCTGGGCCTGGGTTTCGGCGTTCTGCGAGGCCGCAGCCGTGGGCGCACTGGCCGACTGGTTCGCGGTCGTTGCCCTGTTCCGGCGGCCGATGGGCCTGCCGATCCCGCATACCGCGATCATCCCGCGCAGCAAGGAACGCATCGGCGACAGCCTGGCCCTGTTCGTGCGCGACCAGTTCCTGGAGCCGGGTGTGCTGCTGGCAAAGCTGCAGGTATTCGACCCGGCCAGCCGTCTCGGCAGTTGGCTGGCCGACCCTGCACGGTCGCGGATGCTGGCCGACATGGCCCGCGGCTGGGCCCTGCAGGCTCTGGACTTTTTTGACGAAACCGCGGTGCGCCGGCAGCTGCACACCTTCGTGGTGCAGCAGCTGCGGCAGTGGAATGCCGCCGCCACCGCCGGTGAGCTGCTGGCCCTGCTGACCGCCGACGGGCGCCACCAGCGCGTGCTGGACGAAGGCCTGCAGCGGCTGGGGCGCTGGCTGGAGCAGCCGGAGGTGAAGGAACGCGCCTCGCAGCTGATCGTGCGTTACATCCAGCGCGAATGGCCGACGCTGTCGAGCACGGTGAACTGGGTCAAGCCGATCGATGAGATCGGCGACAGCCTGGCCGAACGCCTGGCGCGGGCGGTGCTGGAAGAACTGCAGCAGGTACTGGCCGAGCCGCAGCATCCGCTGCGCCAGGACTACGAGAGCTGGCTGCAGAACTACGTGCAGCGCCTGCGCGAGGACCCGGCCCTGGCCGAGCGCATCGAACAGCTCAAACAGGAAATGATCGACCACCCCGCCCTGCAGGAGTACGTGCAGGGGCTGTGGGCGCGCATCCATGCCAGCCTGCGCGCGGACCTGCAGCGCGAGGACTCGGCGCTGGTCGGCCACCTGCAGCGCAGCCTCGCCTCGCTGGGCAGCAGCCTGCAGGCCGACCCGGCCCTGCGCGAGGCCCTCAACCAGCACCTGCTGGAGGGCGCCCAGCGTCTGACCGGCCGCCTGCGCGAAGGCGTGACCACGCATATCGCGCAGACCGTGAAAAGCTGGGACGAACGGCACCTGGTCGAGCAGCTGGAACTGAGCGTGGGCCGCGACCTGCAGTTCATCCGCTTCAACGGCACCCTGGTGGGCGGGCTGATCGGCCTGCTGCTGCATGCGGCGACGGTGGTGTTCAGGTTCTAGGCCTCAGCGCGCCCTTCGGATCATCACGCTTGATTCATAAAATGCGAATGCCTATCATTTACTGATCGGTTGTACGCTTAGCCAATCGGGTGCGGAAGACGCACCCATCGCCCGTGTACATCCCCGACCTCTGGACTGCCCGTCTGCGCGGGCCGTGCTTCGTCGATGGGACACGCTGGGCGACATGCGCAGGGCGCAAGGGGGCCGCGGACGCGTTCCATCCCCTCTCCTACCTGCAGGAATGCCGTGGACCGCTCGCCCGCAACCGCCAGCCCCCGCACCTTTTTCTCCAACCCGCGCTGGGGCGTGCTGTCACGCTCGTTGGCCGCGATCTTCGGCGGTTACGCGCTGGCCTCGGTGACCAGCGTGTTCTGCGTCGTGGCCCTGCCTGGCGCACGTGGCCAGACCGTGCTGACCGGCATGCTGCTGGCCATCCTGGTCGCCGCCTGTGCGGCACTGTGGGCATTCGCCACCCACAGCGCGCTGCGCGCCTGGGTCGGTATCCTCGCGCCCGCGCTGCTGATGGCCGTCATTGCGCGCCTGCTGGGGGCCTGGGCATGAAGAACGGGTTCCGCCAGTCGATGGCCTGGCTGCACACCTGGACCGGCCTGCTGGTTGGCTGGTTGCTGCTGCTGATCTTCATGGCCGGCACGGCCAGCTACTACCGCGAGGAAATCAGCCGCTGGATGCGTCCGGAACTGCCGTCCAGCAACGTCAGCATCGACGTCGCCGCACAGCGCGCGGTGGACTACCTGCAGGCCAACGCCGCGCAGGCCGAGAACTGGTTCGTCACCCTGCCGCAGCCGCGCAACCCGGCCATGCAGATGTTCTGGCGGTTGCCACCGGAACTGGCCGATCCCAGCCGTGGCCGCCGTGGTGGCTTCGGTGATGCCACGCTGGACCCGAACACCGGCCAGGCACTGAAAGCGCGCGAGACCCGCGGCGGTGATTTCTTCTACCGCCTGCACTTCGACCTGCACTACATCCCGGTGCTGTGGGCCCGCTATCTGGTCGGCTTCTGCGCGATGTTCATGCTGGTGGCGATCATCACCGGCGTCATCACCCACAAGAAAATCTTCAAGGACTTCTTCACCTTCCGCAAGGACAAGGGCCTGCGTTCCTGGCTGGATTTCCACAACGTCAGCGCGGTGATGGCCCTGCCCTACCACGCGATGATCACCTACACCGGCATCGTCACGCTGATGATCATGTACCTGCCGTGGGGCGTGAAGGTGGCCTACCCGCAGGACGAGGACAAGTTCTTCTTCGAGGCCTTCGGCGGCATGCCGGAGGTGACCGCGGCGGCCGAAGGCCGCGCCACCCCGCTGCCGATCGCCCAGCTGCTGGACAGCGCACGCGCGCATTGGCACGGCGTGGAGGTGGCCGGCTTCACCGTGTCCCATCCGGGCGCGGCCAATGCGGTGATCGACATCCGCCAGCGCGACGGCAAGCGCCTGTCCACCGACACACCGGCCGTGCGCTACAACATGATCACGGGTGCGCTGCTGGAAGAAACACCGCCGTCAGGCGGCGCCACCGCCACCCGCGGCGTGCTGTACGGCCTGCACCTGGCGCGCTTCGCCGACTGGGGCCTGCGCGCACTGTTCTTCCTGTCCGGCCTGGTCGGCTGCCTGATGGTGGCCAGCGGCGTGGTGCTGTGGGCAGTGAAGGAACGGCCCAAGCACGCCAAGAGTGGCCGCACCGGCTTCGGCCTGCGCCTGGTCGATGCGCTGAACATCGGCACCGTGGCCGGCCTGCCGATCGCCTTCGCCGCCTACTTCTGGGGCAACCGCCTGCTGCCGCTGGACATCGCCGAGCGCTCCAGCGCCGAAGCCAACGTGTTCTTCTACGCCTGGGGTGCGGCACTGCTGGCCGCCTTCATCTGGCCCAAGCGGATGATGTGGGCCTGGCAGCTGTACCTCGGTGCGGCGGCGTTCGCGCTGGTGCCGGTGGTCAATGCACTGACCACGCATGCGCACCTGGGCATCACCCTGCGCAACGGCGACTGGGTGCTGGCGGGCTTCGATCTGTCGATGATCGCGTTCGGCGCGATGCTGGCGCTGTGTGGCTGGCGCATGCAGCGCTGGACGCCACCGCTGTCTGCAGCCGAGAAGAAGAAGCGTGCTGCCGCCGCAGCGGCACCCAAGGCCCCGGTGGACGCTGTGGAAACCGCCGAAGCGGAGGCCAGCGCATGATGCTGCTGGCGTTGACCCTGTCGTTCTCTGCGTTCACCGCGTTGTCGCTGGCGATGGAGAAGCACCAGCACGATCTGCACGGCAAGGCTGCAGCCACCCCGGCACGGCGCACGCAGTGGCGGGTGCTGGGCTGGGTACTGCTGGCGGTAGCGTTCGCACTGTGCGTGGTCGACCACGGCTGGGCGATGGGCCCGGTGCTGTGGCTGGGCGTGATGACCGTCGGCGGCGTGGCGTTGTCGTTCGGGTTGTACCCGTACCGGCCGAAATGGATCGCGCCGCTGGCGATCGCGCTGCCCGTGGCCGGGCTGCTGGTGGCGTTGCTGTAGCAGAGCCACCGGGGTCGGATCCCTTGCGCGCAGCGCAAGGGCTCTGACCCCGGGTACGTAGATCCGGATGGGGTCAGAGCCCCTGCGCTTCGCGCAGGGGATCCGACCCCGGGCATCGGCTTACCCCAACCGCTTCAGTTCCCACGCGCGGTGGATGCGCGCGTTGCGCTCGAAGTCCGGGCCGATGGTGCGCGCGGTGATCTCGCGGCACTGGGCGAATTCGGCGATGGCGTTCTCTTCCAGCTTGAAGCGTCGGAAGTTGTTGGAGAAGTACAGCACGCCACCCGGTGCCAGCCGCGCCACCGCCGCGCGCAGCAGCTTCAGTTGTTCGCGCTGCACGTCGAAGTCGTCGGCACGCGCGGAGTTGGAGAACGTCGGCGGATCGCAGAAGATCACGTCGTACTGGCCACGGTCGCCTTCCAGCCACGCCATCGCATCGGCCTGCACCAGCAGGTGCTGGTTGCCGCCCTGCCCGTTCAACGCCAGGTTGTCGTAGCACCACTGCAGGTAAGTGGCCGACAGGTCGACGCTGGTGGTGCTGGCGGCACCGGCCACCGCCGCCTGCACGCTGGCCACGCCGGTGTAGCAGAACAGGTTGAGGAAACGCTTGCCAGGCGCCTGCTCGGCCATCATCCGGCGCAGCGGGCGGTGGTCGAGGAACAGACCGGTGTCCAGGTAGTCGAACAGATTCACCTGCAGCAGCGCGTTGTTCTCGCGCACCACGATGAATTCGTCACGCTGCTCGAAACGGCCGTACTTGCTGCCGCCCTTGCCGCGCTCGCGCGACTTCATCGACACCTGTTCCGGCGGCACGCCGAATACTTCGCGCGCGGCCGCCAGCAGCTCGTTGCGGCGGCGGCGCACGTCGTTCTCCGGAATCGCCGCCGGTGCAGCGTATTCCTGCACATGCAGGAAGGTGCGGCGCTTGCCACCGTCTTCCTCGTAGACATCGATGGCCGCCGCGTACTCCGGCAGATCGGCATCGTAGGCGCGGAAGCAGGTGATGTCCTCGCGGGCGCGCCAGCTCTTGAACTTCTTCAGGTTCTTGCGCAGGCGGTTGGCCACCATCTGCGCGCCTTCGCTCAGTTCGCGCGGCTGCGCCGGGTCGCGGCCCGGCACGGCGATCGGGTCGCAGACGATCAGCGCGCATTCCAGCGCACCGTTGAACATCTGGTACTTCTTGCCTGCACGCAGGCCGGTGGCAAAGGCCAGTTCGTCGTTGCCGCACAGCAGGCTGGCGCGCCACTGCGGCACGGCCTTCTGCAGGGCGTTGCCGAGCGCGCGGTACAGCGCCGGATCAGCGGCCAGGCGCTCGTCGTACGGCGGGTTGCAGACCACCGCACCGATCTCCTGCTCCGGCGCGGCCAGGTCGGCCACATCGGCGCGGGTGAAGCGGATCGCGTGGGCAACACCAGCCACCTCGGCATTCTCGCGTGCCGCCTGGATCGCGGTCGGGTCGATGTCGCTGCCGTGGATGACCGGCTTCAGCGCGGCCAGGCCAGCCGCTTCGCGGTCACGCGCCTCGCTCTGGATGCTCTTCCAGGCCGCCTTGTCGAAGCCCAGCCAGCGGCTCGGCGGCAGGCTGCCATGGCGCATCAGGCCGGGAGCAACGTCGGCGGCCATCAGCGCGCCTTCAATCAGCAGCGTGCCGCTGCCGCACATCGGGTCCAGCAGGCCGCCACCGGCAGCGTGCAGGCGCGGCCACTGCGCGCGCAGCAGCAGCGCGGCGGCCAGGTTTTCCTTCAGCGGTGCCTCGTGGGCGGCGCCGCGCCAGCCACGGCGATGCAACGGGCCGCCGCCGAGGTCGATCGACAGCGAGGCGCGGCCTTTGCGCAGTGACAGGTTGACGCGCACATCCGGCAGGTCGGTGTTGACCGACGGGCGCTCCAGGCCTTCATCACGCATGCGGTCGACGATGGCGTCCTTGATCCGCTGCGCGGCAAAGCGGGCATGGGTGATCTTGTCGCCCGACACATGCGCGTCCACCGCCAGGGTCATCTCCGGCTTGATGTGCTCGTGCCACGGCAGCGCACGCACGCCGT
This sequence comes from Stenotrophomonas sp. GD03794, assembly GCF_029842145.1. Taxonomy (NCBI): domain Bacteria; kingdom Pseudomonadati; phylum Pseudomonadota; class Gammaproteobacteria; order Lysobacterales; family Lysobacteraceae; genus Stenotrophomonas; species Stenotrophomonas sp. GD03794. Next base: position 1,631 of record NZ_JAOCFV010000033.1, on the reverse strand, counting down.
CGTACAGGGCCTGTTCGTCCGGGCAGTCGAACTCGTCGATCGGCCACAGCACGCGGCTGGCCAGGCGCGACCACATCACGATCCGCAGCGCCTGCTCCAGTTCGCCCTCGGCATTGACGCCGGCAATGGTGGCAGTGGCCTTGCCAAGGCCCAGGGCCGACAGTTCATCGGCAAGCAGGTATTCCAGGCCCTTGGCGCAGGAGACGAAGAATTTCACGGGATCGGTTCGCAGGTGGTCGGGCGCGGCACAGGGGCCGGGCCAGTCGGAAAGGAGGGCCGTAGGCACGGCCGGCAGGCCCGCGCCGGGGGCGGCGGGGCTGCCATTGTAGTCAATGCGGGCGGGCGCGCCGTGCGCCCGGGCTTCACAGTTGCCGCAGCAGGCGCTCGAAGGCCTGCGCGGAGGCCTCCACGTGGTGCTCCAGGCGGTGGCCGTCGTCGACCAGCAGCAGCTGCGCCGAACGCGCCTGGGCCCAGGCGATCACTCCAGCGGCCGGCACCACATCGTCATGCCAGGCCTGGACCACGGTGGTCGGCACGGCGGCGGCGTCCAGCGCCGGCATCGGGCCCATGGTGGTCGGCGGCACCATCAGGAACAGGCCGGCCACCGGCACCTGCAGCGAGGCGATGGCAGAGATGTAGGCACCCAGGCTGGAGCCGGCCAGCACCACCGGGCCCTGTTGGGCAGCGATGGCGGTGCGTTCGACCAGGCGGCGCAGCCGGGTCGGCACATCGCCCACCCGGCTGACCTCGCTCATCGCGTCCAGGTCGGTGTAGTCCGGACGCTCATGGGTCCAGCCCAGTCGCTGCGCCACGTCGGCCAGCGCGGTGACCTTGGTCGCTTCCGGGCCACTCTCGAAACCATGCGACAGGATGCAGTGGCCGCGGCTCATGCGCGTGCTCCATGCGAGCGGGCCGATGAGGAAAGGGAAGGCAGGTTCATGCCGCAATGCTAGCATCGCCGGATGCCCAACCCGCTCCTGCCCGGCCTGCAGCTGCAGCCCCTGCCCTACGAAGACCGCCTGCCGCTGCGCGACCCGGCCACGCTGGAGATGGTGGTGATCCACTGCACCGAGCTGCCCGATCTGGCGATGGCCCGTGAGTACGGCGAGCGCGTGCTGTATGACAGCGGCGCCGGCAACAGCGGCCACTTCTACATCGACCGCGATGGCAGCGTGGTGCAGTACGTGGCGCCGGAACGCGTGGCGCATCACGTGCGCGGCATGAACGCGCATACGCTGGGCATCGAGCTGATCAACACCGGGCGCTACCCGCACTGGTTCGACAGCCGCCAGCAGGCGATGGACGAGCCCTACACCGAGGCACAGCTGCAGGCGCTGGAAGGCCTGCTGCAGGCGCTGGTGGCGCACTATCCGTCGCTGCGGCGGATTGCCGGGCATGACCAGCTGGACCTGGAGCAGGTGCCGGCCAGCGATGACCCGGCGCTGATGGTGGCACGCAAGCGTGATCCGGGGCCGCTGTTCCCGTGGGCGCGGATCCTGGCGAAGGTGCCGTTGCAGGGGCTGGATTGATCGACAGGGCTGCGCCCTGTACCCGCAGCGGCAACATCAACATCAAAAGCGGGCAATCCGTGGGATGGCGGGGTGGGTCCGGTTGCGAGGGACGCTGCAAGT